>JBEAYI010000049.1:0-5802 GCA_041159375.1 Actinomycetota bacterium | reverse complement strand
TCAGATGACACAGATGCCACAACTAGTTGCACTATTTAATGGTGTGGGCGGTGGCGCTGCTGCACTTGTAGCCATTGTTGAATACTTAAATCTTGGTGACACAGCTAGTACAGCTGTAGTTATTGCAACTGTTTTCACAGTCATTGTTGGCTGTGTTTCATTCAGCGGTTCGATTATTACCTTCTTAAAGCTTCAAGAACTTATGACTACTCGCCCAGTTGTCTTCCCTGGTGGGCGTTTCGTTATTGCTGGGACACTTGCTGCAACGCTAGGTGCGGCTGTCTGGGTTGTTATCGAACTCGGTACAAATCCATTAATGATCCTTGCAGCACTTTCACTGCTATTCGGTGTTCTCTTTGTGCTTCCAGTTGGTGGTGCAGATGTTCCAATTGTTATCTCACTACTTAATGCATTCACTGGTTTAACAGTTGCCGCAAGTGGTTATGTTCTAGATTCAACTCTGCTAATCATTGCTGGAACACTCGTCGGTGCATCCGGAACAATCTTGACTCGTTTAATGGCAGAAGCCATGGGGCGTTCACTCTTTGGAACACTCTTCGGTGCATTCACTGCAAAGCCACAAGAAGCAACGGGCGCTGCAGAAGATCGCCCAGTTCGCTCTGGTTCACCAGATGACGTTGCAATCTTGCTTAACTATGCACGACGCGTAGTTATTGTTCCAGGCTTCGGACTTGCAGTTGCACAAGCACAACACACAGTTCGCGAATTAGCAGATTTGATGCTGGCTAAAGGTATTGATGTTGCATACGGAATTCACCCTGTTGCAGGTCGCATGCCAGGACACATGAACGTATTGCTCGCTGAAGCGAACGTTCCATATGACCAATTAGCGGAAATGGAAGAAGTTAATCCAACGTTTGGACAGACAGATGTTGCAATTGTTATTGGTGCAAATGACGTTGTTAATCCAGCGGCACAAACAACTCCTGGTTGCCCGATTTATGGCATGCCTATTCTTGAAGTTGCTAACGCTGCAAACATTATTTTCCTTAAGCGTTCAATGCGCCCAGGTTTTGCTGGTATCGAAAACGAGCTGCTCTTTGATCCAAAGACGATGCTTCTTTTTGGAGATGCAAAGGCTTCGCTCACCAAGGTTGTTTCAGCGCTTAAGAACCTCTAATTTTCTCAAGTTGCAGGTAGTTGAAAGTTCAACTATTCTCGGCTTATTGAAATAAGGAGTTGAAATGCCAGCAGTTACCGTTAGCGATATAACAATTCTGCCTCGAGTTATTGAGGCACCAGGATCGCGCGCGCGAACAGTTAAGAGCATTACAACAGCTCCACAAGGTTTTGAAGGCGAAGGCTTTCCTGTTCGTCGTGCATTTGCCGGCGTTGATATGTCAGAACTCGATCCATTTATTCACTTAGATCAAATGGGTGAAGTTGAATACGCGCCAGGTGAACCAAAGGGAACTCCATGGCATCCACATCGCGGTTTTGAAACTGTTACCTACATTATTGATGGAATCTTTGATCACTATGACAACAATGGTGGCGGCGGAACAATTCAAAATGGTGACACACAATGGATGACTGCTGGTGCAGGAATTTTGCACATCGAAACTCCCCCGGAAACATTAGTGATGAGTGGCGGCTTGTTCCACGGTTTTCAATTGTGGGTAAATCTTCCAGCTGCTAAAAAGTGGTCACCACCTGCATACCAAGATCTTCGTGCCAGTGAAGTTGCACTACTTGCATCTCACGATGGCGGTGCATTGATTCGCGTTATCGCTGGCGAAATTGATGGCCATAAAGGTCCTGGATCAACACAGACTCCAATCACTTTGGTGCACGCAACAGTTCAACCGGGTGCTGAACTTCGTTTGCCATGGCGCAAGGATTACAACGCACTTGTTTATACATTGGCAGGACACGGTTTTGTCGGCGAAGAGTCACGACCAGTTCAGATGGGACAACTTACTGTTTTCGGCGAGGGAGATACTCTGGTTATTCGCGCTGCCAATCAACAAGAAACTCGTTCGCCCGAATTAGAGCTATTTATTCTCGGTGGACAAGCAATTAAGGAACCCGTCGCATGGATGGGTCCATTCGTTATGAATACTAAGCGTGAAGTTCTACAGGCTTTTGAAGACTTTCAGAAAGGATTGCTCGGAACTGTTCCGGCAATTAACAAGTCTGAGCGCCCAGTTAATCGCTCTGGGGAAGGTCATAAGTTAGGTAATTCGGCACAGAAACCAGTAGATGTTTTGAATGTGCATGGAGCGCCTACAGAGATCGTAGAAGAGTAAAACTAGCCAACCATTTCAGAGTCGTAAGCACGATTGCTATCGTGAATACAGCTCTTGCTTACATCAATCTTTGAGCAATCTTCGCAGAGTAAAACTAATTCGTGGCATGCTTTTCGTGCGCAGTTATAGAACTGTTTAGTTGGTGCATTACAGCTTTCGCATTCGCCGATAACTTTTGCCTTAGATGAAAAATCTATTGCCATGCGGCCATCAAATGTATAGAGCGAGCCTTCCCACAAACCTTTATCACCATATTTTTTGCCGTACTTAACGATGCCACCTTCAATTTGATAAACCTCTTTAAAGCCGTTGTCGACCATGACCGCTGAGAGAATTTCGCAACGGATTCCGCCGGTGCAATATGTAACAACAGGCTTATCTTTAAGGTGATCGTACTTTCCGCTCTTAATTTCTTCAACGAAATCACGTGAGGTTGTTACATCAGGAATAACTGCGTTCTTAAACTTTCCGATTTTCGCTTCGAAAGCGTTACGACCATCAAAGAAGACAACTTCATCGCCGCGTTCTTCAACGAGCTTTTGCACATCGTATGGCTTGAGATGTTTCCCGCCGCCAACTACTCCAGCTTCATTTACTTTAATAACAGATGGATCTCCGAAGGCGACAAGTTCATCTTTAACGCGAACGGCTAGACGAGGGAATTCATCTCCAGATGCTTCAGACCATTTGAAATCAATCTTTTTAAATCCTGGATATTTCTTCGTGCGCGCAACATATTTCTTCAAAGATTCCATATCTCCGCCAACAGTTCCGTTGATTCCGTGTGGAGATACAAGAATGCGACCTTTAAGACCTAGTGATTCACAGAGAGTGTGTTGCCACAAGCGCACAGCAGCTGTGTCTTGGATCGGCGTAAAGCCGTAATAAAGAAGTATCTTCTGTGGTTCCACTCGCCAATCTTAACCGCTGGTCGGCGCTTTAAAAAACGCCGTTACTCGCAGGCGACGCCATCTTTATCGCGGTCTAGCCCCCTGTTGAGGTTGTACAAGGTTTGATTCTTCGAGCGAACGATAGGCGTAACTCCTGCTGCTCGCGCTTTTGCACACGTTGAGTACTTAACAGCTTTCTTAACTTTCGGTGCAGGAGTTGATGCAGGTGTTGGTTCAACAACTGATTGTGTTGGCGCTGGTGTTGGCGAGACAAGAGTTATGGGATTAATCCCAGCAGTAACTGCATAAGCAGGAAGTGAAAAAGCAGTGATGGAAGTGATGTTGCATTGTGTAACTAGTGAAGTAAGTGCGTTAGCTTCCGCCGAATCTACAGTAAGTGAATATCGAACCTTCACTGCAATCCAATTAGAAACATACGTGCATTTATTCTCAGGTGGTAACCACGTATTTGGATCTTGATCACCTTTTTGACGATTAAGAGATGCAGTAACTGCGATGAGTGCACGTGGATCTGTTAAATCATTTGCAAAAGCTTCGCGTTGTGCAGGTGACCATTTCCATGCACCAGATCTCCATGCTTCTGAAAGTGGAACCATGTGGTCAATATCTAAAGTTGAGTAATCAGTTGTGGCTAATGCGTCATAAGAGCTAATCCATTTGCCACCATTTAAAACACAACCACTACTTAACTTCGGTAATGCAACTGCTTCTTGAATCAAAACTTCTTTGCGAGTATCACATCGATCTTTGTCAGCATCAATCCAATGTTTAAAGAGTGATCTTTCGTAACCCGAAAGTTGATCTGCAGCGACAGTGAGAGGTAGATCAAATGCTTGCGCGGCGGGGGCTGTAAGTGCGCTGAAGGCTGTGGTTGTGGTTAAGACAGCAATTAGCGCCTTGGAATAAAGAGAATTACGTGAGTTCATTTCTATTTGCGAGGAACCTTGATGCGCAATGAATTGGTAACAACGAACAAACTAGATAGCGCCATGGCACCTGCTGCATACATCGGCGATAACAGACCGAGTGCTGCAATTGGAATACCAACTATGTTGTATGCGAATGCCCAACCTAGGTTTACGCGAATTGTTCTCAGTGTTCGCTTCGAAAGTTTTAGTGCATCGAGTACCGCAGCAAGATCAGTGCGCATCAGCGTGATGTCAGCGCTTGAAACAGCAACATCTGTACCTGTTCCCATTGCGATGCTTACATCTGCGCCAACTAACGCCGCTGCATCATTAATGCCATCGCCAACCATTACAACTGTGTGTGACTGACTCTGTAATTCACGTATCTTTGTAAGTTTTCCTTGAGGTAATGCGCCAGAGAAAACGTGATCGCTTTCGATTCCTACTTGCTTAGCAATTGATTGAGCTGCATCCTCCGAATCTCCAGTTAACAACCATGGTGTAATTCCAGCGCTCTTTAACTTCGCAATTGTCTCTGCCGCATCAGATTTAAGTTCATCTCCAACTGCAAAGACAGCGAGTGCAACTCCATCCCACGCCAATACTGAAACACTCAAACCTGCATCGTGTCCACGTTCCACTGCTGCTGAAATAAGTGGGTGAAAATTCGTTGTGCTGTGAGCAACGGCTGCGGGTGAACCAATTAATACAACAGGTGAGTGCGTTCCAAGATTTACACGACCTGCAGCTCCTGATCCCGGCGTTACTTGAAATTCAGAAACGGAAGTGGATTTAATTCCTTGTGCTGAGATGAATTCACGAATGCTCAATGCAATTGGATGGTTGTTTTGTTCTTCAATTGAAAGAGCAGTGGAAAGAATTGTTGCTTCACGAAGAAGTGGTTCAAAAGATGCGCCCAATATTGCGCCCGCATCAGTTGCAATAGTTATTTCATGAACCTTCATCGCACCTGTTGTGAGCGTGCCAGTCTTATCCAGAACAATTGTGTCTACCTTGCGAGCAACTTCAAGAACACGAGGATTTCGAATAATGATTCCGCGTTGAGCACCGCGACCTGATGCAACGAGTAAAGCAACTGGTGTTGCGAGTCCAAGCGCGCATGGGCAAGCAATAACAATTACTGCAATTGCAGTGGCAATTGATTCTGATAACGAATAGCCGTTGTACCAAAGCACGCCAAATGTTGCGAAAGCAATCACGGTAACAATTGGAACAAAGACAGCACTAATGCGATCAGCTAGACGAGCAATCGGAGCCTTGGTGCTCTGTGCTTCTATAACCATTGAAGTAATGCGTGCGTATTCAGTATCGCGACCGACACGAGTTGCACGAACAATCAAGCGACCATTTGTATTTACCGAACTACCAATTACACGGTCGCCAGGACCAACTGTTAGTGGAAGTGATTCTCCTGTAATTAATGAGTTATCAACTGAGCTGTTACCAGAGACAACAACTCCATCGGTTGCAACACGATCACCAGGTGCAACTACAAACTCATCGCCAATTTCTAAATTCTCAACCGGAATAAGAACCGTTAATCCCCCGCGAATAACACTTACTTCTTTAACGTTTAAAGCTAAGAGCGCAGAAAGTGCACTGCTTGCGCGACGTTTTGCGCGAGTTTCTAGGAATCTTCCCAGCACAACGAATGTGACAACACCGGCGGCAACTTCTGTGTAAACATCACCA
>JBEAYI010000048.1:0-5859 GCA_041159375.1 Actinomycetota bacterium | reverse complement strand
AAAAAAGAGAAAGCGTGACATATGGGTTCCGTTATCAAAAAGCGTCGTAAGCGTATGGCTAAGAAGAAGCATAAAAAACTTCTGAAGAAGACACGTATTCAGCGTCGTAACGCTAAATAATTACGCAGCTTTTAGCAGTATAACTTTTCCATTAATACCAGCTACTGCATAGCGAACCTTATTTAAAACAATCCACGCACTGGCAATTGGCTCTGTTGATTGCCATGAAGATGCAAGTGCAATTGCTGACGGACCTTTAGAAAACTTTGCATAATCAATTGCGCACAAGCGACCTAAACAATTAAAGAGCAAAGTCTTTGAATCACTGCTTAATAATTCATTAGGCGTTCCATAGTTTGAAGTCGATGTTGTTGAAACACCTGATGCTGTACTTAAATTAAGCGTGCGCAGCAGTGTTGGGTCAGGCATCGATAAGGCAGTAGCTGAGAACCATGAGGCGATTATTCCTTTGGCGGTCTTTGCGATTTCTACGTCATAACCCAAAATCGTTGCATCAGCAGTTGGTGATTCCAATGTTTTAAATTCCCATGCTCCAGGATCAAAAGTTGTTCTAGTCGCTAAACGGATTTCTCCAGATGTTGCATCACGGTTTTGATCTATAGCTAGTACAGAGTCATATAAAACATAGGTCTTATTTCCATCGACGAGCGCCTTTAGGTGGAATGCAACGTCGCCGGTTGTGCGGAAATCGGTTTTACGATCGCCATCAACTAATTCATAATTCCAATCACCATCGAAGTTCTTATAGGCACCGAGCAGCACGCCTTGAGTTTCGTCGCGATAGAAGACCTGAATTCCTTCACTTGTTACAGCACACGCATTAGAAACACTGACATTACTCGCTGTTGGAACGCGAACAATTTCTTCGTATGACTGCACTTTTTCTGCATTGCCATCAACAATCTCACGTGAAATCTTTGCGCCATTTACAGTCGCGTATCGCAAATCACTATCTGTTTTATCGGCATAGAAAATGTGAAGTGTTTGTTTAAGGCTCTTACCGCTAACGCAGAGCGAAACTTGGCCAGCGATATCGCTATCAACTGTTGTCTTCTTCCAGCTCTTTCCACCCCATGTTGCAAGGCGAAGGATTGAGGTTTTCGAATCAACATAAGCGACAACTGGTTGGCCATTAAGAGTTATTGTCTTGATTGAACGCGCATCAGAAGTTGCATCTAGAACTTGAGATGTCCATGCGGCACGAGGTGTGACTGGCTTAGTAATTACCGCAGGTGAATCACCTTTGGAATTGGAAGCAATAATTTCAAATGTATAACTAGTTCCATTCTTTAGTCCCGTAATGATGGCAGGACTATCGCTCACGCGCATCTCTTTGCCAGTGTTCACATTCTTAATAATGTATTGACTGACTTGAGTTGTACGTGAATTAACAGGAGCGGTAAAAGTTAATATCGCAGCTGAATCTGCAATGAGAGCTTGAGCGTTAAGAACTTCACTTGGGACACCAACAGCAAGGCCTGGCGCTGGTTTATTGCGAAGGTCTTTCATCATTGCAAGCAAGATTGGTCCAGGTTCGTTAAAGACTTCACCAGCTTCAAGATTGGGAGTCATAACAGCGTTGGTGCCAGAGTTCGCAAAAGTATTTTCATCTACGTGACTAACTGATGAACCACCTTCATAAGTACTTGGCGTGTACATCAATGGCTTAACTCCGTTATTCGCCTTGATCCCTTCAGGACCAGACCAGACCAATCTAGAAGTAAGAGCTTGACCTAATTCAACTGATGGCGACGGAAGATCAACCAAACGATTTCCATCTTCAGTTTGTAAGTAGGCATCAAAGGGTGTTGGTTGCAAAAGGATTCCAACGTTTTGACCTTTTGTGCGATCGAATGTGCGCGAACTTGTGGAGAGAAAACCTAAGCCGTGGGCCATCTCATGAAACATTACTGACTTGAGGTCATACTCATAACGTGTTGGTTTTCCAAGACCATCTAAATCCCAATCAGCTTCTGAGTTAATCTGAATAATGATTTCGGGATTATCTAAATCTAAATCTTTTCCAGCTATCGCATTAGCAAGTGCTGAGGCATACCAAAGTGAGTTGTCAGGCGCACCAGAAAACTTTGCGTAATAACGATCTGGCCTTGCACTTCCCAGAATGTCTGCAGCACTAGATCTTCCCCATGTTGCATCGACATTTACAGAAACCTTTGAATCAAAATTTACTGCCCACAAATCAATCGCTGCTTGAACTTCGTTCTTTGCCCAATCTGGAAAGTTTTTGTAATTAACAACAAACTTTGAAAGCCGTTCCAAGTTGGCTGGTTGTGCGGCAGGAACGGAAACAACTCCCGATGCTTCAGCCGCATATGTGTGCCCCCACACAGTGGATGGGGCGACAAGTGGCGCAGCTTCTGCTGCTGGAACGTAGAGTAAAGATGCGACGAGTGCGAATAACAACCCCGTTACGGTTCGAATGCTGGCTCTCGTTTGCATATGTGCAAAAGGTATCAGGATGAGATGATTTCCCCATGAACGAGAGCAGTGCAACCAACTTCGACGAACTTTATTCTCGGATAAAGGCAGAACGTCCAATTTCTCTGGACTTTTCACAAGAACCAAAGAAGCCAGAACCAACTTTGGATGAAGCGCGCGATGATTTAGCAAAATCTGTAAGCGAAATTGCTCATGCACTCTTTGCAAAAAGATTCGGGCCACTCGTGGGTTCTGTTACTCAAACAACTGTGAATGCGGTTTTGAAAGACTTGGAAAAAAGTGCCTATCGATTAAAGGGTGATGTCACACTTGTAACTGAAGAATTTCTTGATCGAGCACTTAATAAGAAGCGGAAAAAATAGTTGTCTCAAACAGTTATCACTGTATTTTCCAGGCATGGATGCCATCTCTGTGATGTCGCAGTAGAAACACTCGAATCCATGAAAACCGAATTGGATTATTCGATTGATATTAAATACATAGATGGTGATGCTGAACTTGAAAATCTATATGGCGAACAAGTTCCGGTGACGCAGATTGATGGCGAGCACCACGATTTCTGGCGCGTTGATCCAGAACGTTTTAGAGCTTGCCTTGAAACACATCGTCAGCGTCAATAATTTTGTACGCATAACCTTGCTCAGCTAAGAAGCGTTGACGGTTTTGTGCAAAGTCTTGATCGATAGTGTCGCGTGAAACAACGGAGTAAAAAGTTGCACTACGACCATCTGATTTAGGACGCAAGATACGGCCGAGGCGTTGTGCTTCTTCTTGCCTCGAACCAAATGCACCAGAGACTTGAATGGCAATGGTTGCATCAGGTAAATCAATAGAGAAGTTTGCAACCTTTGAAACTACTAAGCAGGTAACTTCGCCTGTCCGAAACTTGTTAAAGAGAATTTCGCGTTCTTTAACTGGTGTCTCGCCCTTAATGAGCGGAACACCAAGAACTTCTGAGAGTTCATCTAATTGATCAATGTATTGACCAATAACCAAAATTTGTTCGCCAGCATGATGTGCAACTAGTGATTCAACAACATTTCGCTTTGTACGAGTTGTGGCGCAGAAGCGATAACGTTCTTCAGGTTCTGCCGTTGCATAAGAAAGGCGCTCTGCTTCACTGAGATTTACGCGAACTTCAACGCATTGTGCAGGTGCGATATATCCCTGAGACTCAATCTCTTTCCAAGGCACATCAAAGCGCTTTGGACCGATGAGTGAGAAAACTTCGCCTTCCATTCCATCTTCGCGAACTAACGTTGCAGTAAGTCCTAAGCGACGACGGGATTGGATGTCAGCTGTAAAACGAAAGATTGGCGCAGGCAATAAGTGCACTTCGTCATAAATTATTAATCCCCAGTCATGAGTATCAAAGAGATCAAGGTGTGCGTACACGCCATCTTTTTTCTTTGTCATAACTTGATACGTTGCAATTGTTACAGGGCGAATCTCTTTCTTGGCTCCTGAGTATTCACCAATCTCATCTTCATTAAGCGTTGTGCGCTTAAGCAACTCTTCACGCCATTGACGCGCTGCAACTGTATTTGTAACAAGAATTAACGTTGTGGCTTTTGCATGTGCCATCGCTGCAGCACCGACAATTGTTTTTCCAGCACCGCACGGCAATACAACTACGCCAGAACCGCCGTGCCAAAATCCTTCTGCTGCTAACTCTTGATATGGACGAATTTTCCAATCCGTCTGCTTCAGTTCAATCTCATGGGCTTGTCCATCAACGTAACCAGCGAAATCCTCTGCTGGCCAACCCAGACGCAATAAAGATTGTTTAATCTGACCACGTTGGCTTGGATGTACGGCAATAGTTTCATTATCAATTCGAACACCAAGTAGCGGTGCAATCTTCTTTGCTCGGATAACTTCTTCAAGAACTGCGGTGTCAGTTGTAACAAGGATTAATCCATGAATTGGATCCGCCTCTAGTCGCAGACGACCGTAGCGAGACATTGTTTCTGCGACATCAACAAGAATTGAGTGCGGAACCGCATAACGTGAATACTTAATTAAAGTATCGATAACCATTTCTGCGTCATGCCCAGCAGCACGCGCATTCCACAAACCTAAATTTGTTAAACGATACGTGTGAATATGTTCAGGGGAGCGCTCTAACTCTGCAAAGGGAGCAATCGCACGGCGACACTCAGTGGACATCGCATGATCGATATCTAAGAGCAGTGTTTTATCGCTCTGAACGATCAGTGGTCCATCAGTCATTGAGTAAATCCTTAATGAATTCATGTAAGAAAGCGCTGCGTTCTTTGAGAGCTTTAATGCTTACCCACTCTGTAGTTGCGTGTGCTCCAGAGCCAACTGCGCCAAGTCCATCAAGAACCTTCGCACCTGCTGCCGCAGCAAAATTTCCATCACTTGCTCCACCAACTGATGCATGTCCAAGTGGCGGCATACCAATGCGCGCAGCAACTTTTTCTGCACGTTCGTAGAGCTCCATGGTTGATGTTGTCTCTAGAGGTGGACGATTTAATCCTCCAGTAACTTCGATGCGAGCCTCTGGATGTAGCGGAACAAGTGCGCGAATTGCTGCGTCAACACGATTGAGTTCATCCGTTGAATACGAACGAGCGTCAATATCTAGAACACCATAATCAGGAACTGTGTTTGTTGAGTTGCCTGCTTTTACAAGAGTTGGAACAACAGTTGTCTGCTTCTCTTTATTTTCTAAGAAAGCTAGCGCAGTAACAATATGTGCAATTTCAACCGTTGCGTTGATTCCCTTTTCAGGTTCGAGACCGGCGTGTGCTGCGCGTCCATGTACGTGCACTTGATACATGGCAGTGCCCTTGCGGCCAGTCTTAACTTTGCCATCAATTGCTGCTTCGAGAACTAGAACTGCTTTTGCATGTGATGCTAAATCTTGAATGAGTTTGCGAGATGCGTGACTTCCGGTTTCTTCATCCGTTGTTCCGACGAGTGCCACAGAACCAGTAATTCCCTTGAGCGCGAAGAGTGCTTGAACGAATCCAGCCTTCATGTCATATGTACCAGGACCGCGAAGTACATCGCCTTCTATTTGCCACAGCGGTGTGAATGATCCAATTGGCCAGACTGTGTCGAGGTGTGCAAGTAATACAACATCAGGTTTTGCTGCGCCCCACCAAAAAACTGGACGACCTTCTATTTGGCGAATCTCTGCTGGTGTTCCGAGTACACGTGTTGCAATGTCACTTGCTAAACGAACAACATCGTTGCACGCCTTGAGATCTTCAGTGGGAGACTCACACTTCACCAATGCTTCAAGGGCTGCCAACATAGGGTTAAGTCTGCCGTATTCGCCTTGCTTCTCGCTTGTCATAGCGGTGCAACCCCCGTAATACGCGGAATTCTAAATGTCTGCATCTCGCC
>JBEAYI010000047.1:0-5964 GCA_041159375.1 Actinomycetota bacterium | reverse complement strand
AGAGGCGTGATTGCAGTTTGTGGCCCTGTGTAACCCACAATTCCGCACACGTGCCTACCTCAATTCTTCTTTAACAACTTTGGCAAGTTTTTCTGCAACAACAACTTTGGCAAGTTTTTCTGCAATTTCTTTGGCGATGCTATCACTTTGGGCTTCAACCATGACTCTGACGAGGGGTTCTGTACCTGATGCGCGCAAAAGAATTCGTCCGGCGTCACCAAGTTCTGATTCATATTTCGCAACTGCTGTACTGATTGCAGTTGATGATTCGAGTTTGTCTTTCGCTACGCCAGATACATTTATTAAGACCTGTGGGAAGCGCTGCATAATTGATGATAATTCTTTAAGAGATTTCTTTGTCCGTGCCATTTCGCACAGAAGTTGAAGTGCAGTCAGTAAGCCATCGCCTGTACCAGAAAACTCGCGCATAATAATGTGACCAGATTGTTCGCCACCTAGCGTGTAATTATTTTCAAGCATATTTTCTAGTACATAGCGATCTCCAACAGCAGTTTTTGCCACGTTGATCCCCGCATCTTTCATGGCAATCAGAAAACCGAGGTTGCTCATAACCGTGGCAACAACTGTGGCGTCACTTAACTTTCCGCGAGATTTAAATCCTTGTGCCAAAATTGCCAAAATGTAATCACCGTCGATGGTGTTGCCTTCAGCATCAATTGCAAGGCAACGATCAGCATCACCATCATGAGCAATTCCAATATCAGCCTTGTTTTTGAGAACAGCATCTCGCAGAAAATCTAAGTGCGTAGATCCAACGCCATCATTGATATTTAAGCCTGTTGGAGTATTGGCAATCGCGACAACAGTTGCACCTGCTTTTTCTAGTGCAGTTGGTGCCACGAATGAGGCAGCTCCATTTGCGCAGTCAACAACTACTTTTATTCCAGTTAAAGAAGTATCAACGGTTTTCAAAAGGTGTGCGATGTACTTATCGCGAGCGCCTTTATCTTCGATTACTCGACCCACATCTTTTCCAGTGGGGCGTTGCCATGGCTCGCCCATGCGAGCTTCAATTGCTGCTTCTAGTGAATCAGCTAATTTTTCTCCACCGCGTGCAAATAATTTAATTCCGTTATCTGGTGCTGGATTGTGAGAGGCCGAAATCATTACGCCTAAATCAGCGCCAGTTTCTGCCACTAAAAATGCAATTGCAGGAGTTGGCAGTACACCGACTCGATACACATCAACACCGGCACTTGTTAAACCAGCAACAACTGCTGCTTCTAGAAATTCACCGGATGCGCGAGAGTCTTGTCCAACAATTGCGTGTGGACGTTTACTTGTATCGCCGAGAGATTCAACCAAAATGTGCGCAGCAGCAACTGCAACATCGAGTGCTAATTCAGCTGTGAGATCAACATTTGCTAAGCCACGAATTCCATCAGTGCCGAAAAGGGCCACGGAGATTGCCTCCAAATACGATAGAAATTAGCGCTTGCTGTATTGAGAACGCTTACGTGCCTTCTTAAGACCGTACTTCTTACGTTCGATCACACGTGCATCGCGTGAAAGGAATCCAGCTTTCTTAAGTGCTGGACGGTGTGCTTCTGCATCAATTTCATTGAGTGAACGTGCAACGCCAAGACGTAGTGCACCAGCTTGACCTGAAACTCCACCACCGTTGATACGAGCAAATACATCGTATGAACCTTCAGCACCTACAGTGCGAAATGGTTCAGAGACTGATTGTTGGTGAACTTTATTTGGGAAGTAATTCTCAAGAGTCTTTCCGTTAACAACCCAGCGACCTGTTCCTGGAACGAGTCGAACGCGAGCAACAGCTTCTTTACGGCGACCTACGCCGGCGCCTGGTCCCTTAAGTGCTGGACGGTTAGTTGCTGCAGCTGGTGTTGCTGATGTGTACGAAGTTGGAATTTCGTTCTCATCTAGTTCGTCAACGAATGTGTTTTCAGACATGAATTATGTTTCCCTTTTTTCTTCTTCGATTACTTGACGATTTGTGAGACTTGGTTGAATACGTATGGTTTTGGAGCTTGTGCAGCGTGTGGATGTTCTGCACCTGCGTACACCTTGAGCTTTGCAGACATTGCACGGCCAAGACGATTCTTTGGCAACATTCCCTTGATCGCTTTTTCAACTGCGCGAGTTGGATGCTTTTCCATCAATTCGCCGTACACAGTTGAAGTTAAACCACCTGGGAAACCAGAGTGCATATGTGAAAACTTTTGCTTAGCTTTTTGTCCAGAGAGAGCAACTTTTTCAGCATTGATAACAATGACGAAATCACCCATGTCCATGTGTGGTGCGAATGTTGCTTTGTGCTTTCCGCGAAGAAGAACTGCAGCATGACTTGCAAGACGTCCTAAAACGACATCTTGTGCGTCGATGATGTGCCAATTACGCACTGCATCGCCAGCCTTTGGACTATATGTACGCATGCTCTTCACTTCTCTCTTTTGAATTACTGTGAATCTGGTGTGCTGCGCCTTGGTTTTGGCGCAAGAGGTAAAGGGTACCTGCGCGCTCCCGTAGGGTCAAAATGGCCTTTTGCCCCATATTTAATGCTCAAAAACCGGCTCTGGGCTCTCATAAACAGCGCCATTGGCTCCAAATACCAAGAAGCGAGTAAAGCCCCGAGTAAACCATCGATCATGCGTTACAGAAATAACGGTTCCTTCATACTCTTCAAGGGCTTTCTCTAAGCTTTCCGCGCTCGCTAAATCTAAGTTATCTGTTGGCTCATCGAGTAACAAAAGTGTTGAGCCAGATAGCTCCAGCAATAAGACTTGAAAGCGCGCTTGTTGCCCACCTGAGAGTGAAGAGAATTTTTGTTCCGCTTGATTGTGAATTTCATACTTTCGTAAAACGCTCTTAGCTGGCCCTAATTGAAGTGAGTAAGTTTCCCATAAAATCTCAAGCAGAGTTTTACTCTCAAACTCTGGATGAGCATGTGTTTGTGCGAAATAACCGATTTCAACTCGTGCCCCAACTTTGAAATTACCACTGAATTTAACGCTTTGATCACCTGAAATTAAACGCAAGAAGTGTGATTTACCGGTGCCATTTTTTCCAAGAACAGCAATGCGATCTCCGAAAAAGACTTCAAAATTAAATGGTTCAGTGAGATTTTCAATCGCAAGATTTTCAAATGTGAGAGCCCGCAATCCTGTACGACCGCCTCGTAAACCAACCCGAACATCTTGCTCAATCGGTGGAGCCTCTGGTGGTCCAACTTCTTCGAATTTGCGTAAACGAGTTTGCATAGCGCGATACTTAGAAGCCATATCTGGACTGCTTGCGGCTTGCACTTGAAGAGTTCGAACTAAGTCTTTTAAGCGTTGATGCTCTTCTTCCCATCGCAACAAAATTTCAGCAAAACGTGCGTTACGCGCCTTGCGTGCATCGTGCCATGTTGAGAACTTTCCACCGTGCACCCACGTTGTATTGCCACTGATTCCTTGCTCAAGAGTCACAATGCGATTGGCGGTGTGCTCTAGTAATTGTCGATCGTGACTTACAAATAGAACAGTTTTCTTAGTTGAAGTAATAACTTCCTCTAGCCACCTTTTGGAGGGAACATCCAAATAGTTATCTGGTTCGTCCAGTAACAAAACCTCTTCAGGACCTTCAAGAAGTGCGCGCAAAACTAATTTCTTTTGCTCTCCACCTGAAAGTGTATTCACTAATCGCTCCGCCACTGAATCAAAAGATTTTCCGATTGCTTCGGTGCAGCACAAATCCCAAATAACTTCGAAGTCATATCCCCCGGCATCGCCCCAATCGACAATTGCTTGGGCGTAATTCATCTGATCTTTTTCTGTGTTGCGTGTATTCATTAGCTCTTCGGTTGATTTAACTAACGCCGCTGCATCTCTAATGCGAGGTGGTGCTACAGAAATTAATAAATCGCGCACAGTAGATTCATCTCGAACAGAACCAATGAACTGTCGCATCACACCGAGTCCGCCAGTGATGGCAACGCTGCCTTCATCTGGAGCAAGATCCCCAGAAATCATTTTGAGCAGCGTTGTTTTTCCTGATCCATTTGCACCAATTAATGCAACCTTTGCGCCATCTCCTACGCGGAAAGAAACATCATTGAGAAGAACTCTTCCATCGGATAATGAGAAGCCAACACCACTGACATCGATGTGTCCCATTATTTGTTCTCTTCATTTCGTCTGGCAATTGTGATCTTCGCCCGTTCTAGTAATTCAGTATCACTTGGATAATCAACCTGATAAAGCGTTAATCCACGACCAGGAAAGACAAGAGAGTCTGACACTCGCTCTTTATTGTTTAAAACACCGACAATCCATTCAGGATCAAAGCGTCCATCGGCCACGCACACAACTGCGCCAACAAGATTTCGCACCATTGAATAACAAAATGCATCAGCGACTATGTCTGCAACCAAGAAACCTTCGGCGCTACGCTTCCATTCGTACTTTTCTAATGTGCGAGTTGTGGTTGCTCCTTCACGATACTTACAGAAAGCTGCAAAATCATGTTCGCCCAATAGCAGGGCACTAGTTTTATTCATGACATCGAGATCGAGTGGTCGATACCAGGACTCAACATCTAAACGGGCTAGCGGATCTAAAACTTTGTTATCGTCCAAAATTTTGTATCTGTAGCGCCGACGAAGGGCTGAAAAGCGGGCGTGAAAAGCTTCCGGAGCAATTGAAATATTGTGGATCCGAACATCTTCATCCAGTATTCGATTGAGCTTATAAACCAAATCATCCAGAGCTACGCTCTCTGGAAGATCTACGTGAATTACTTGCCCTGTTGCATGTACGCCAGCATCAGTGCGACCGGCAACTATTGTTTCTGGGGTAATTCGTGAAATCTTTGCGAGTGCCTCTTCTATGCACTCTTGAACTGTGCGGCGATCAGGTTGTTTGGCCCATCCTGCAAAGTTGCTGCCGTCGTAGGCTAAATCGATTCGCAAACGACGAAACCCACTCTCGGGATAGAGAGTGGGTTCGGTCATAAGAGTAAAGAAAGCTAGTGCTTAGTTATCTTTCTCAGTTAATACTTCGATAACCGCCATAGGTGCGTTGTCGCCCTTACGTGGTCCGATCTTTGTAATACGTGTGTATCCACCATTGCGTGAAACAAAGCGTGGACCAATTTCAGTAAACAAAGTATGTACAACGCCCTTGTTTGCAATTGTTGCCATTACTTGGCGACGAGCTGCAAGGTCACCCTTTTTTGCAAAGGTAATTAACTTTTCAGCAAGTGGACGAAGACGCTTCGCCTTTGCTTCTGTAGTTGTGATCTTTCCGTGCTCGAACAATTGCTCTGCAAGTGTTCCTAGGATTAGACGCTCGTGTGATGGGCCACTGCCCAGACGAGGACCTTTAGTTGGTTTTGGCATGAGTTATTTCTCCTAGGCCTGATCTGCATCGACGAAATCATCGTCGACTGATGCGTTGTAGTTTTGGTGCTTCGTTGGATCAAATCCAGCTGGGCTGTCCTTCATAGACATTCCCATTGAGACAAGCTTTGCTTTGACCTCATCGATGGACTTTGAACCAAAGTTGCGGATATCTAGAAGGTCAGCTTCTGAACGGTTAACAAGTTCACCGACAGTGTGAATACCTTCACGCTTTAAGCAGTTGTATGAACGAACTGTGAGATCAAGATCTTCAATTGGAAGAGCAAGATCAGCAGCTAGAGCTGCATCCATTACGGATGGCCCCATTTCAATACCTTCTGCATCAACATTAAGTTCGCGAGCAAGACCAAAGAGTTCTACAAGAGTCTTACCAGCTGATGCAACAGCATCACGTGGCTTCATTGATGGCTTAGTTTCTACATCAACAACAAGACGATCGAAGTCTGTGCGCTGTTCAACGCGAGTTGCTTCTACCTTGTATGTAACTTTTAGTACTGGTGAATAAATTGAGTCAACAGGAATGCGACCAATTTCAGCTCCAGCTTGCTTGTTTTGGACAGCGGTTACGTAACCACGAC
>JBEAYI010000046.1:0-5899 GCA_041159375.1 Actinomycetota bacterium | reverse complement strand
GAACCAAGATGTCTCTGAAGCCGTATAAACGTGTTGAACCGGATCCCCCAGCAGGACGAATGCTCGGTTCTACTAAACCTGTACGCGCCCAGTAATCGAGTTGGCGATAACTAATTCCCGCTGCAGAGCAAGCGGTCGCGCCGCGATAACCGATTAATTCAAAATCAGGCGTCATGAGGGGAAACTCAATTCTCTTGGGGAGTGAGATAAGAATAAGCCCGCTCTGCGCCTAAATACGGTTGCGACACTCCCAAAACCTATACTTGAGGTTGAGAGTTTTGGGGCTTTCACTGCCTACCCAGCAAAGTCTTCTGGATTGATTTGATCGAGGAACTCTCTAAAACGTTCCATCTCCGAGGTATCGCCTGAAGCGTTCATGGCATCTTGCGCCACATCTTCCGGGATTTCGATACCAACACTGTCGAGCAAATCAGAGTCAGCCAAGATGTTGCTATGGGTGCGAAGAGCTAGTGCGATCGCATCTGATGGCCTGGCTGAAACACTTACTGCGTTTCCATTTGGATCTCTCATCAACAGAGAAGCCATAAAGACACCCTCTTCCATAGCTGTTACCTGCACAGCGGTCAGAGTTGCATCGAGTGATTCAACGATGTCTTGCATCAAATCGTGGGTTAACGGACGCGGTGGGACTACTCCTTGTTGAGCAAAAGCAATCGCTGTGGCTTCCACAGCTCCAACCCAAATGGGCAAGAAGCGAACTCCATCAATTTCCTTTAAGAGCACGATTGGTTGATTTGAAGGCATTTCTATACGCACTCCTACAACCTGCATAGCAACCATGCTCATAATCGTCTCCAGTTTTTATCGGAGACGATTTAATCCGCCACGCACTAGCGATGCGTGCAAGCGAATTGAGAGCGAAGCAATCTCTTTTTGAACTTCTTCAGCTCGAGCTTTTGACTCAGTATTTTTCTGTCGAGTTAAAGGTGTGATTACTTGTTCGATTAACCCAATTTCACGATCGGCAGCTGATTTGAAGGAACGAAGATGACGAGGTTCGATACCAAATGAGCCCATTTCAGTGACAGCTTTAGCTACTGAAAGCGAATCTCCATCGTAGTGACGCCCGCGTGGAGCGATAAGACCGAAAGATTCCAACTCAACTAGTGCGCCTTCGGTTAAACCACTTGCTTTTAATAGTTCCTCACGAGATAGACGCATGTCGCTAGATTCACCAAAAGCCGAAGGAGCCATTTCACCATCAACTGTTACCAAAGATGGTCGCGGAGCTGCTACTCCCCCTGATGTTGGTGCTGGTTGTAAACCACGGTCTAGTGCATCGAGATTTTCTTTAATTACTCGAAGAGGTAAATATTGATCACGTTGAGCTAACAGAACGTATCGGAGTCTTTCTAAATCTGTTCCTGTAAATTTGCGGTAACCAGAAGGAGTTCGTTGTGGGTCTATTAAGCCTTCAGATTCTAAAAAGCGAATCTTTGAAATTGTTATGTCTGGAAAATCTCCACGTAGCTTGGTCAGTACTTCGCCGATGCTTAAATACGCGCGTGCTGGAACGCTCATTACTTCTCCCCTAAAGATTTAATGTGTGAGTTACCAAAAAATAAAGCGTGAAATTTACCGATCTGAATCTCATCACCCATTCGCAGAAGTTGATTGGTAACCGAAATTGAGTTTACGTAAGTTCCATTTAAACTATGCATATCCGATATTGAAAATTCATTACCAGACCGAAGTATTTGTGCGTGCTTTCGAGAGACAGTTACATCATCTAAAAACACATCACTCTCGGGGGATCTTCCAATAGAAACCACATCAGTATCTAATAAGAAGCGAGAACCTTGAGCTGGACCACGATGGATCACAAGCATTGCCTTATGTGAACCTGAAACGCAGATTTCATCAATCATTGAACGGATAGATGAATCAGATTTTTGTAAGAAGAGTTCAGAAGCCGAAACACTTCCAGGTGTATCAATACCTCTAAGTCCTAGATTGAGAGTGGAGGTTAATTCGCGTTCGTTTTCTACTGCAGCCACGAAATTTCCCTCCGACTAGCTATTTCAGGCTCACCTTGAACTTAAGGGTGACACTAGGGGGATGCGCCCCCACCGGTCAAGCCGTAATTGCTGCGTAATCTGAGGCTGAGAGTAGGTGGCTTGGCTCTGAATCAACAGAAATTTCAAAAAGCCATCCGCCGCCGTAGGGATCGGTGTTAATCGTTTCAGGAGCAGAGTTCAGCTCTGTATTTATGGAAACTACGCTTCCTGTAACAGGTGAAAAAATCTCTGAAACGCTCTTTGTAGATTCGACCTCACCGCAAACAGTGTCGGCGGTTACTGTTTGTCCAACTTTAGGCATTTGAACGTAAACGATGTCACCAAGAGCGCTCTGTGCGTAATCCGTAATACCAACGCGAAAGACAAGGGATTTGTCCGTAGATGCAACCCATTCATGTTCTTTTGTATATTTCAATGCATCTGGAATATTCGACATCGTCTTCCTCTGTTCTTGAGATAATTCTTAGTTAATCTGATGATTTTCTTGAACCGACTCTAATACTTTTAATCCCATTTTGGAAATATAGCCACCCCGTAAAGACGTACAGGACTATCCCCCACAAGGCAAAGCTCCAGCCAATAGCGAAGGCAACTCGACCTGCTGATGAGTCTTGGGTTGCTAGGAAGAGGAGCGGGAAAGCGTACAAAAGATTAAAGGTGGCAGCTTTTCCAAGGTATGTAACTTCAAATAGTTTAAGCCCGCGCATCTTCATCAAGATGGTTAGGATCGCAAGAACTGCGTCACGCAAAATAAGAATCACTAGTACCCAAAGTGAAATCGCATCTCGAACGTATAAAATAATTAAAGTTGCGAAGATATAAATACGATCTGCAGCAGGATCGAGCAAAGCTCCAAAAGCTGAAGTTTGATTCCATGCTCGAGCTAATTTGCCGTCTAGATAATCTGTAGCTCCGGCAATGGCCAAAACTAAAATGGCTAAACCATCTTCTTCTGTCACTAACGCGAAGTAAATAAAGATCGGTACTCCGAGTAAACGCAAAACGCTCAGGGCATTAGGTATGTTGATGTTCTTATTCATTTGAACGTACTAGCTCTTGTCTCGTTCTTTCACACGTACTGCCACTTGAACTGGAGTTCCAGGGAATGAAAATTCTTCACGTAACCGTCTTTCAATAAAACGTCGGTAAGAGGCTTCAATCCAACCACTAGAGAAGACCACAAATTTTGGAGGCGCAATCCCAGCTTGTGTCGCGTAGAAAATCTTTGGTTGTTTACCACCGCGAACAGGAGGTGGAGTTGCGCCGATAAGGGCTCCGAGGAATGAATTAAGTTTTGAAGTAGGAACGCGCTTTTCCCATGAATCAATAGCTGTTCGAAGTGCAGGAGCCAAACGATCTCTATGCCAACCCGTCTTTGCTGCAACGTTTACTCGTTGAGCCCATTCAACTTGGTCTAGGTGACGATCGATTTCACGATCCAATTGATCGCGACGATCCTCATCGACAAGATCCCACTTATTCATAACAATCACCATAGCTTTTCCGGCTTCTTCGGCCATCGTGATGATGCGTAAATCTTGCTCAGATATCGGCTCACTTGCATCTAGAACTACAACTGCAACTTCGCATCTTTCCAAGGCTGCTTGTGTACGAAGTGAAGCGTAATAATCTGTTCCGCTTGCTTGATTAGCTCGTTTACGCAGACCAGCTGTATCAATAAATCTCCAGGTAGATCCGCCGAAGGAGATTAACTCATCAACCGGATCTCGAGTGGTTCCAGCAACTTCAGAAACTATCGAACGTTCTTCTCCGGCTAGAGCGTTGAGTAAAGAAGATTTACCAACGTTAGGTCTACCAATGAGTGCAACTCGGCGGTAACCATCTTGAACTTGAGCTCTACCAACTTCTGGAAGATGGGAAACAACTTTGTCTAAAAGATCTCCACTTCCACGACCATGTAGCGCTGATACAAAAAAAGGTTCGCCGAGACCTAAATTCCACAGAGAGTGCGCGTCTGATTCTTCGCGTTCGCTATCTACTTTATTTGCAATCAACAGAATCGGTTTCTTTGCTTTTCTTAATTCTTGTACTAGAACATCATCTTCATCTAGTGCCCCAATTTGTGCGTCAACAACAAAACACAAAACATCGGATTGCTCCATTGCTAATTCCGCACCAGCACTTACTTGAACGGATATGCCATCAGGTTTGGACTCCCAACCGCCGGTGTCCATAACGATAAATCTTCGACCTCCCCATTCGCACTCATACTGAACGCGATCGCGAGTAACACCGGGAGTATCTTCAACAATTGCTTCTCTTCTACCAATAAATCGATTTATTAACGTTGATTTTCCAACGTTAGGGCGGCCTAGAATTCCCACGATTGGCAAACCAAGTAAGTTTCGTTCGCGCAGTAACTCCCAAACTCGCTCGACGGTTTCTTCTAGATTCAAAAGCGTTGAATCAATTAAAACTGCATCTGACGCCATAGCTAACGGGGATACTTTTCGTGTCGAATCAATGAGATCTCGACCATCTAAAGAGTTCTTCACTTCCACCGCAGAAACACCAGTTACTTCAGCTTCTCTGCGCAATGCGCGCGCTTCTAGATCTGCAGTTAAATAAAGTTTTAGTGGAGATTCGGGTGCAACAACATTTCCTATGTCTCTACCTTCAACAACAATTCCACGGGGAGCGTTTTTGATGTATTGACGTTGAATGCTTAAAAGTTCATGCCTTATCTCTGGAATTGCAGCGATGTGGCTAACGCGTTCGGTTACCTCAATAGAGCGAATAGCTTCATTAACGTCGGTATCTCCAACAAAGAGTTGCGGATTCTCGGCATCGCAATTAAATTTTAATGGAAATGTTTTTAATAATTGCAACAACTTCTGCGGATCCTGTTCATTTTTTTCTAAACTTAACCAGGTAATTCCGCGATACAGCGCACCGGTGTCTAAGTAATTCCAGCCCGCACGATGAGCAATTAACTTTGCTGTACTCGATTTGCCTGCTCCGCTGGGACCATCTATTGCTACAACGATTCCCATGCCTTAATTCTACGGCTAATAAAGAAAGTTATTTACGCGTTAAATGAACTTTCCAGCCTTCTTTAGCCAAAAATTCTTCGAGAAATTCAGCGTTTTTGGCTTCTAGAATCGAAAGCGTAACCAAACCAGTGTTTTGACCGGGAGTATGTTCAATCGAAACATCTTCGATATTTACTTGCGCACGTGCGCAATCATTGAAGATGGCTGCGAGCTGCCCAGCTTTGTCATCAATAACAATATGTAGATAAACATATTTTCGAGGAGCCCCTCCGTGCTTACCTGGTATCAATGCACGAGCGGCGTTACCTGCTTGAATAATCTCGTGAGCAAATTTTTGATTATCTAATTTCTCTTCGATTGTTTCGATATTGGTTCGCAGTGCTGCGAGAATTTCTCGAATATTTGGAGCATTTTCACTCAAGATTTCGCTCCATAATTGCGGATCTGAATCAGCAATTCGCGTGAGATCTCTGAAACCCTGTCCAATTAGATCAAACCAACTGCTCTCTTGCCCCTTCAGTGTTGCCGCCATAAGGCTTGCCACAACTTGAGGAGTGTGAGAAACCAGAGCCATAGCTCGATCGTGTTCACGAGCGCTCATGCGAACTGCTACCCCACCGCATAGTTGGATTAACTCCCGTGCTACATCTTCAGAATTTTTCGAACTCTGTTGACTTGGGCAGATAATCCACGAACGACCAGTAAATAAATCACCGCGGGCGGATTGTGCTCCAGCTACTTCACGTCCAGCCATGGGATGTGAACCAACAAAACGAAGGGCTAAATCCCCCAAAGCTTCTACTTCTACTTGAGGTTTAGTTTTTATACTTAAGATATCTACAAATG
>JBEAYI010000045.1:0-5927 GCA_041159375.1 Actinomycetota bacterium | reverse complement strand
TTTCGACATAGTGCGAAGATAGAAAACTGATGCAGCATCCTTATCTTCTATCTTTGGCTGTACGCCTTCTCCAGTTTTTTTAAAAGTTAATCCTCGAAGTTTTTCTACAGGATCGCTGAATTTCAAACCAAAGGCTCCGGCAATTTCACGAGCTACTCCCCTGATACTTAACGCATATCCACGATCAGGATTAACAGCGATGTCAAAAATAACGTCATCAATCTGAAGCTTTTCTCGTACGTCATCCTTAATTGATACTTGCTCTTTATCGAAGACCATAATTCCAGCGTGATCATCACTGAGAGCCAATTCTTTAGCGGAACAGATCATTCCATTTGACGTTTTGCCGTATGTTTCACGAGCAGCGATGGCAAAATCTCCTGGTAATACAGCGCCCGGTAAAGCTGCTAAAACAATGTCGCCAACTTTGAAATTAGTGGCTCCACAAATTACATAACGTGTTTGTTTTTCACCACAATCAAGACCTACATATCGAATTGGCTTCTTGAACTCGGTTATTTCTTCAATTGAAAGAACCTCAGCAAATGACAGTGGGCCCTTGATATCTAAACCTTGAAAAATAACATCTTCAACCTCAAAACCAACACGAACTAAACCTTTGCTTATTTCTTCAACAGTGAGAGAAGATGGAATCTCCACGAAATCCTTTATCCATGACAAGGGTGCGCGCATTACAAACCAACTCCAAATTGGCGAGTGAATCTCAAATCACCTTCGACAATGTCATGCATATCAGTAATTCCATGTCGAACCATGAGAGTGCGTTCTAATCCCATACCGAACGCGAAACCACTGAATTCATCGGTATCAATTCCACATGTTTTAAGAACGCGCGGGTTAACCATTCCACAGCCGCCCCATTCGATCCATTTGCCATTGAAAAAGACATCAACTTCAGCACTTGGTTCCGTGAAAGGGAAAAATGATGGACGCAAGCGTGTTGTGACATCAGGCCCAAACATGTATCTAGCAAAATTATCTAATGTGCCTTTCAGGTGTGACATATTGATACCGCGATCAATCACAAGACCCTCAACTTGATGAAAAACAGGACTGTGTGTGGCATCTAATTCATCAGCGCGAAAAGTGCGTCCGGGACAGATGACATAAATAGGAGGTTCTTTAGTAAGCATTGTTCTGATTTGAACCGGGGACGTATGAGTTCGCAGAACCATTCCGGATTCAAGGGGTTCGACAAAGAATGTATCTTGCATAGTTCGAGCTGGATGATCTGCTGGAATATTTAATGCATCAAAATTAAGCCAACCAGATTCTAATTCAGGACCTTCTTCGACGAAATATCCTTGTTCAACAAAAAAATCAGCAATGTCATTCTTAATAATACTAATTGGATGTAATCCGCCTTGATGGGCTCTGCGTACAGGCAGTGTTATATCAACGACTTCTTCTGCAAGCATCTTTTGATCGCGTTCATTCTCTAATCTCTGCGTCGCTTGCGTTAAAGCCTGCGCGATTGCAGATTTTGCATCTCCAATAATTTTTCCATACGAGGCCTTTTCATCAGGAGAAAGAGAACCAAGATTCCGAGACGCTCCAGCTATTGATGATTTATCGCCCGAATGAAGCAATCGCGCACTCTTGAGTTCATCGAGATTTGTGGCTGATTTGAAAGCTGCGTTAGCAGCATCTACCCAACCTTGAATCTCTTGCGCGTTCATAGGCGAAAGTCTAATGCCTGACACTTTAAGAAGTCGGGATATTAGCCAATTGATACATGACGATGCTTGCTGCCGCAGAAAGATTGAGGCTTTCAGCATTGCCCGGCATCGGAATTTTCACGGGAAGTATTGAATTCTTCGAATCAGTAATTTCTTGCGCAGTATTCAAACCCCTGGCTTCATTGCCAAAAATTGCAACAACGGAACGATCGGCTCGAACCTTTGAAATAGGTAGTTCTGCGGAAGCATCCAGTGCAATAAATTGACAATCCCAATTAATTATTTCCTTCAAAGAAACGCTTTGAAATACAGGTATGTGCCATAAAGATCCAACCGTACTGCGAACTACTTTCGGTGAGTAAATATCCACGCTATTTGGCGAAATCAAAACTGCGTCGAATCCGAAAGCATCTGCCGACCGGATGATTGTTCCAGCATTACCGGGATCTTGAATTTCACTGAGATAAATAAACTTGCTAACAGATGAAGAAATCACCGGAAACGCAGGCTGTGGGATTTTGCAAATTGCGATTAAACCCTGTGGTGTAACAGTGTCTGACATCGCCCGTGCAACTTCATCAGAAATACTCAAAATCTCGCAAGAAGCTTGATTGATGACATCTGCGTATTTTTCAAGCGCTGAGTTCGTAATATAGATCGTCTGTAACTGAGGTCCAGATTCAGAGTGCAATGCTTCTTTTATACATTGAATACCCTCAGCAATGAATGAACCGGATTCGCTTCGTTCTTTTGCGCCCCTAGAACTGATAAGAGCCTTAACTCTCCCGACGTGCGGGGAATTAAGGCTCTCGATCATAATTTCTAGTTATGCAGATGCAAGACTCTTACGAGCCACATCTACAAGAGCTTTGAAAGTTGCTGGATCATTCGTAGCTAATTCAGAAAGAATTCGACGATCGATTTCAACTCCTGCGCTCTTTAAACCTTGGATAAGGCGGTTGTAAGTAAGACCGTTTTCACGACTTGCAGCATTGATTCGCTGAATCCATAGCTGACGGAAATCGCCTTTCTTATCTTTACGGTCATTGAACGCATAAACCATTGAGTGCGTTACTTGCTCTTTCGCCTTTGTGAAAAGACGTGAACGTTGTCCGCGGTAACCGCTGGCACGTTCTAGAGTTGTGCGACGCTTCTTTGCTGCGTGAACACCACGTTTTACTCTTGCCATTTAATTCACGCTCCTTACTTCAAACCAAGCATGCGCTTGGCTGTAAATGTAGTTGATGGCTTTGCTGCTGACTCTGTGCTCAAGCGACGTGTAACACGTGAGGACTTGTGCTCAAGGAGGTGGCGCTTGCCAGCACGCTCGTGCATAACTTTTCCGGTTCCTGTGATGCGAAAAGTCTTCTTCGCTCCACTGTGAGTCTTCATCTTTGGCATTGTGCTCTCCTTAGTTCGGTTTCTCTTTACGCTTCTTCCGCTGCAGCTGCTTGCTCTTTAGCTTTGCGTGCTGCGCGTTGTTCAGCTACTGCTTCGGTCTTCTTCTTCGTCGGTCCTAATACCATTGTCATGTTTCGTCCCTCTTGTTTAGGGGCGAACTCCACAAACGCAACAAGTGCTACATCTTCTGCAAGACGTTGCAACAATTTGAAACCAAGTTCTGGTCTCGTCTGCTCTCTTCCACGGAACTGCATCGTTACCTTTACCTTGTCGCCACCCTTGAGGAATTTCTCGATGTGAGCACGCTTTGTCTCATAATCGTGATTTTCAATCTTTGGTCGCATGCGCACTTCCTTGACCACAATGTGGGTTTGGTTCTGTCGCGCTTCCCGAGCCTTTTGTGCAATTTCGTACTTGTATTTTCCGAAATCCATAATCTTGCAAACGGGTGGATTGGCATCTGGTGCGATCTCGACTAGATCAAGACCAACTTCATCTGCCATCTTTAGCGCTGTATCGATATCTACAACTCCAACTTGATCACCGGTGTAACCAATGAGTCGAATTTGAGGTGTGCGAATTCGATCGTTAATGCGCGGTTCAGTGCTGATTTGAGCTCCTTTTGGTTAATCGCGGTTCGTACGCTTTGTGTGTTGCAAGCGCTACAAGAAAAACACCGCAAGGAGAATTGGAACGAACCAATTCGTAACCCTGACAAACCATCTCGCCATAGCGATGAAGGTGGGAGCGGTACTCCTCTTGCAGTAACTATGCAGTCACTGGTCTGAGGTGAAGATTACCCGATAAGGGGTGGAAAGCGGAAATCTGCGCTTAGGCTCCCATAGCGTGAACGCCACCATCAACGTGGATGATCTCCCCCGTGGTTTTGCTAAACCAATCCGATAAAAGAGCAACCGCGCCTTGGGCAGCGGGTACTGGATCATTTACATCCCATTGAAGTGGCGCTCGCTCATTCCACACCTTTTCAAATTCATCAAAACCAGGAATTGATTTAGCTGCCATAGTGCGAATTGGACCAGCAGCTATGAGGTTCACCCGGATATTTTTAGGACCTAAATCGCGCGCTAAATATCGTGAAGTAGATTCGAGTGCTGCTTTAGCCACTCCCATCCAATCGTATTTCGGCCAAGCAACTGTTGCATCAAAATCCAAACCTACGATCGATGCACTCTCCTTAAACAATGGAACACACGCCATAGATAAGGACTTCAAAGAATAGGCAGATACATGCATTGCAGTGGCAACGTCATCCCAAGATGTGTTTAAAAAGTTTCCACCTAATGCAGCTTCCGGAGCGAAACCAATTGAGTGAACAACCCCATCTAGGTGTGGAACATGCTCACGAATACGTGTTTCAAGAGAATCTAAATCTGCTTGATTAGTAACGTCTAATTCGATTACAGGTGCAGTTGTTGGAAGACGACCAGAAATTCGTGTTGTCAAACTAAGTACACGGCCATAGGAAGAAAGCAAAACAGTAGCTCCTTCTTCCTGTGCTAACCGAGCAATATGAAATGCGATTGATGCATCCGTTAATACTCCAGTAACTAAAATATTCTTACCTTGTAATAAACCCATTTAATGCCCCATTCCTAAACCACCATCGACAGGGATTACTGCCCCAGTTATATAAGCCGCTTTATCCGAAGCTATGAATGAAACAACATTCGCTATCTCTTGCACATTGGAGAACCGAGCTAAAGGTACTGATTCTGCAATTTCATCACGACGTTTCTGATCTAAATCCGCTGTCATATCTGTTTCCACGAAACCGGGAGCGATTACATTGGCTGTGATTCCTCGGCTTCCCAACTCACGAGCAAAAGAGCGAGCCATGCCAACTAGCCCTGCTTTACTAGCAGCGTAATTAACTTGACCGGCCGATCCCAACAATGCAACGACAGAGCCGATGAAAATCAAACGTCCTCTTTTTAATTTAAGTAAACCCTTTGTTGCTCGTTTTGCGACTCGAAATGCTCCCGTTAAATTTGTATCAACTACATCCGCAAAATCCTCATCAGACATACGCATAACTAACGCGTCTTTAGTTTTTCCGGCATTACAAACAATTACTTCTGGAACTCCCCATGAACTCTCAATGAAGGTAAACGCATCCTCGACGCTCTGTGAGGATGAAACATCCAACTGCACACAATCAAAACCAGCAATTGCGTCTCCAGATCGTGTGCCTATAACAACATGGAATCCATCGGCGGCCAGAGTTGAAGCAACAGCCAAACCTATTCCGCGATTTGCACCAGTAACTAGGGCAATTGGTTTGGAAGACATGCGAGAAATCTACTGGCTACTGTGGCGTAGGGTGAATTTCGCCCTGCGACGTGTCTTTATCTCGCCTAGAATCTTCGCATGGCTAAAGAAGAAGACGATGTGTATGACATCACTAGTGCTCAAAAATCACTAAGTACAGATCAGCCTGCACGACAACGTCGTTATTTTATTTCCATGATGGTTCGAACCGCGTGCTTTATTTTGACAGTTATTCTTCCAAGTCCCTTTCGCTGGTTCGCTCTAGCCGGTGCGGTATTTTTGCCATACATCGCAGTTGTTGTCGCAAATGCAGGACGAGAAACAATCGTTCCTGGCGCAGCAATACTAAAAAAGAAACCACGTTCTCTCTCATAAAGTTGAGTTAAGGTATTGCCGTGGTTAAAGAGCAATACTCATTCCTAAAAACACTCTCGGCTCTTGCCTTAGTTCTCCTGTGTCTTTGGGCGGCGCAATGGCAATATGAGCGCGGAGTGGATAGACATGCCAGAAACACTCTGATTGTTGATCAATCTGAGT
>JBEAYI010000044.1:0-6030 GCA_041159375.1 Actinomycetota bacterium | reverse complement strand
TATAGTGTCGTTATAAGACAGTTATAAACACCCTGTTGATTTCAGCTCTCTTGGGTGGTCGGATAGGCGACACAACCCCACGTTTGGTGTGGGTCAACTTGTCTAGGAGTGAAATGAAGAAAGCATCTCGCCTCAGCGCACTCATCGCAATTACCAGCTTGGTATTTGCTGCGATTGTTGGAGCGCCTGCAAAGGCTGCCGACGTCGAGTTAAAGATGGTGGCTGCTGATTACGCAAATATGCAACCTTTCTGGGATGACCTTGCTGCGAAGTTCGCAAAAGCGAATCCTGGAATTACAGTAAAAGTCGATGTTGTTTCCTGGGAAACAATTGATGACAAAGTAAAAACCCTTGTCGCTACTGGTCAGATTCCAGACGTAGTAAATAAGGGAGATTATTCAGATGCGGCTGCAGCTGGATTGCTCTACCGCGCGGACGAAGTTGTATCAAAGAAAACTCTTGACGACATCGTTCCTGCATTCTTGAATAACTCGAAGTACAACGGAGTTGCTTATGCGCTCCCAGATCTAGCTTCTGCTCGTGCTTTGTTCTACAACAAAGATATTTTGACTAAGGCTGGAATTAAGAAGTTACCTACCACCTGGACTGAACTTGAAGCTGCCCTCAAAACTATCAAGGCTAAAGTTAAAGGTGTCTACCCATACGTAATTCCTCTTGGACCTGAAGAGGCTCAAGCAGAATTCTCAATTTGGGCTGGCGGAAACGGTGGAAGAATTTTTGAAAACGGCAAGTGGGTCATCAACTCCAAAGCAAACGTTGACACCATGGCGTTTATCAAGAAACTGACTAAGCAAGGTTTAACTCAACCAAATCCTGCTAAGTGCGATAGAACCGCATGTGCACAGACTCTCTTTGCACAAGGTAAAGCTGCATTTATCAACGGATCTGTCTTCTTGCCAGCTTGGCTTAAGGACAACGGTGGAGCGGGAATCAATCTTGGTTCAGGCTCTTTCGTTGCTGCTCCTGGAAAGAAGCCAGTAACTCTTGGCGTTCAGGATTACTTCACCGCCTACAAGGCAAATGGTCGCAAGGCTGAGATCACCAAGTGGCTTGATTTCATCTTCGAACCAACTAACTATGCAGCGTTCCTCAAGGCTGCAGGTGGCTTCATCCCAGCAACTAAGTCAGCTGGTGCAGCGGCCGCCAAAGATCCAGCGCTGGCTCCATTCATCAAGCTTCTCCCATCAGCAATCTTCTATCCAGGAGATCAAGCTGCATGGCCAGCAGTGAAGGGCGCACTCCAGCAAGAAGTAGGAACTGCAGTATCAGGAGATCCAAAGAAGGTTCTCGATGCGCTGCAGAAGAAGGCTGTAGCCGCAACTAAGTAGTAAATGCGGCTCTAACTAAGTACCGATTAGTTATTGCCTAATGGTCATGACGGAGCGGGAACTTGCGATCGGCGAGTTCCCGCTTCGTTACATCATTGAAAGATAAATCTGATTTTAGATTTGCAGTAATAGGGGAAAAATGAAAATTCGCTTAGGCGCATTTCCTTGGATCTTTCCTGCACTTGCAATGATTGCCGTCTTCGTGGTTTGGCCTGCATTTGAAATGATACGAACTTCATTCCAGGAAATTGACCCAACTGGAATTGCAAAAGGTTGGGCAGGTTTAGAAAACTACCGCACGCTTTTTGAAAATCCCGATCTTAAGCCTGTGCTCGTTCGAACTCTTTTCTGGGTAACAGGAATAGTTTTTTTCACAATCGCCATTTCTTTACCGGTAGCACAACTCCTCAATGCAAATTTTCCGGGACGAAAGTTAGTTCGTTGGGTAGTAATCATTCCTTGGGCTGCATCTGTAGTTATGACTTCAACAATTTTCAAATGGATTCTCGACCCTTATTCCGGAGTGCTTAATCGGATTTTTGTTGATTTTGGCTTTATTAGTGAACCAAGAGATTGGTTGGGAAATCCAACTGAAGCCATGATCTGGCTAATGGTTGTTGCCATATTTGTCTCAATTCCCTTCACCGCATTTGTCCTTCTTGCTGGACTCTCAACAATTCCAACAGAAATCATGGAAGCAGCTCGTGTTGATGGCGCCACAGCCTTGAAGGGTTATCGAGCAATTACATTCCCCCTTCTACAACCCGCATTATTGGTGGCTGCAGTCATAAACCTCATCAATGTTTTTAACTCATTTCCGATTATCTGGATCATGACTATGGGCGGACCCGGATATATGACAGATACAACCACCACTCTGGCGTACAAGATTTCATTCCGCGATCAAAATATTGGTGCTTCAGCGTCAATGGCGAGTATTAATTTCGTCATAATCTTTATCTTTATATTGCTTTTCTTACGCGTTTCAAAGTGGAAGGAAGTCACAAAGTGACGGCTTTAAATCACAAGAAACGTTTTACCGGAAAAAGTGTTACGGTGATGATTTCAGGTTGGGTGCTTGCCCTTGTGTTTGGTCTGCCATACATCCACATGCTCATCACGGCCCTTAAACCCCTTGATGAAGTTCTAGCTATTCCCACAACATATACACCAACATCGTGGGCTTGGGATAATTTCACTGGAGTTTGGAAAGAAATTCCACTGGCAACATTCATTAAGAGCTCATTGATAATTTCTTTAGCTGCGACCCTCATTGTAATTTCAATAGCGATTCCAGCAGCTTATTACGCAGCAAGAAACAACTTCCGTGGCCGATCATTATTTCTATTACTTGTACTCACAACTCAGATGTTTTCACCGACGAGCCTTGTGGTGGGAATTTTCCGCGAAATTGTGAAGTTTAATCTCGTCGATACGTATCTATCTCTCATTTTAATTTATTCTGCATTTAATTTAGCTTTCTCCATTTGGATCCTCTCCAGTTTCTTTAAGAGCATCCCTGTAGAAATTGAAGAGGCAGCAGCGATAGATGGCTGCGGTCGTTTTAAAACGCTATTCAAAGTCGTCTTACCTCTTGCCCTTCCAGGGATTGTTACTGCTTTCATCTTCACTTTTATTGCGGCATGGAATGAATTCGTGATTGCTTTAACACTCACAAGTTCTCCTGAACGCGAACCTCTAACTGTTGGATTAACTTCACTAATTGGGCAATATCAGGTGCAATGGAATTTCTTGTTTGCAGGTTCGCTCATAGCGATTGTTCCGGTTGTAATCCTCTTTATCTCTATTGAAAAGTGGTTGGTGGGTGGCCTCACCGCGGGCAGTGTGAAATGAAGCGAGAAGATAGACTTTCACAAATTCTTGAGATTATTGCCAAAGACGGAGCTGCAGATGTGGAAGGCGTAGCTAGCCATCTCCGAGTTTCAACGGCAACAATTAGGCGAGACTTCGATGTTTTAGCTGAAAGACAACTTATCTCAAGAACCCATGGCGGAGCGGTTGCAACAAGTAGCTCCATTAATCTTCCGTTGAAATATAAAGCGGCGAAAAATAGTCATATCAAGCAATTGATTGCAAAAGAAGCGACAAAATACGTTGAGCGATATCAAGTGATTGGACTTAATGGAGGGACAACCACAACGGAAGTTGCGCGAGCACTATCAGCAGATCCAAAATTTTCTCCAACAGATGAGCAGCAACCAGCTCTCACCGTTGTGACGAACGCAGTGAATATTGCCGCGGAATTAACAGTAAGGCACCAGATAAAGATTATGGTTACAGGCGGTGTGGCTAGACCTCAATCTTTTGAATTGACAGGCCCTTATTCAGAACAGGTTCTCAACGAGGTCAACATTGATATTGCGATTTTAGGAGTGGAAGCAATCGATACACAGAGAGGCGCTTCTGCTAGACATGAAGATGAAGCACGCGTAAACCGGCAAATAGCATCGAGAGCAGAAAAATTAATGGTCGTGACTGATTCCTCGAAGTTTACAAAACGAGCATTTGCAAACATTGCCCCAATTAGTGAAATCGACATACTCATTACCGACTCTGGTCTTGAAAATAGATTCATAGAAGAATTGCGTGATTATGAAGTGGACGTTGTGATAGTCAAATGACTCAAAAACCCTCACTTGATTTAATTAGAAGTGCCAACGGAGCGGTAGGTGCCTTCAACGTGATATTGATAGAGCACGCCGAAGCATTGGTTGAGGCAGCAGAAATCGCGAATAAATCAATAGTCCTCCAAATAAGTGAAAACTGCGTTAAGTACCACGGCGCACTCAAGCCAATTGCTTTGGCAACAAAAGCCATAATTGAAAGCTCAAATGTTCCACTTTCGCTTCATCTAGACCATGCCGAAGAAGAGATCCTCATAAAGGAAGCGCTAGATCTAGGTTTTGACAGCATCATGTACGACGGATCGAAACTTCCCTATTTGGAAAATGTGGAAATGAGTAAAGAAATTACAAAATTGTGTAGGAGTTACAACGCAACTATCGAAGTTGAATTAGGAGAAGTAGGTGGTAAGGATGGAGTCCATGCACCAGGTGCGCGTACTAATCCAATAGAGGCTAAGAAATTTGTTGAAGAAACAGGTGTTGATTTACTTGCAGTTGCTGTTGGAACTTCACACGGCCAAGTCACAAGGAAAACTGATCTTGACTATTCACTAATCAAAGAACTTGCAAATACGGTACCAACTCCGTTGGTTTTACATGGATCCTCAGGTGTCAGTGATGAGAATTTAAAGAAAGCAGTACAGGCAGGGATGCGAAAAGTGAATATTGCGACGCACCTTAATCATGTCTTTACTGATGAAATCCGTGCGTTTTTCTCGAGCAATCCTGAAGTTGTAGATCCTCGAAAATATATAGATAAGGCAAGATCAGTTGTGGCTGAAGAGACATCACGCCTTATTGCCCTACTAGATAACTCGAAGGATTAAGAGACGCCTCTCAGTAGCGCGGAAGGCAACAATTTGGCTGCGTTCTCAACTATTTGATTTGATATTCCTAACTCAAGAGCATTTGAAACAGCTTTCTGCATTGTGAGAGTGCTGCCTGCTAACGAAAGACCATTTTCTAATCGAGCTGTACTGTCCTTGACAATCACTTTAAGTGAGCCAATCTGATAGTCACCGTCAGGCATGCCGGTTGCCGACATTGCGTCTGTGATAAGAACGGCGCGGGGTGCGGCAACTTCAAAGATAGTTTTGGTATCGATGCTATTTACGTGGTGACCGTCAAGAATTATTTCGAATGGAATGTTAGATTGATAAAGAATTGCAGTCGCAAAAGTCCTATCGCCATCAGACAATTTGCTCATGCCATTTGAGAAGTGCGTAACTAAACCCGCTCCAGCTTCAATAGCGCGCAATGCGTCGTCATAACTACCAGCGGAGTGACCTATAGCAGCAATGACCTTAGATTTAGATAAATAACTAATTGTTGCGATTGCGTTATCAAGTTCAGGAGCAATCGTGATTATTGACGCTGAACATTTGTGCATGTCCATGCGCGGCGCCAAAAAACCAAAAGCACGTACAACTACAAGTGCAGTTCGTGGCATTCTTCGAGACGCCACCACTCGCGCAGAGGCGTTAAGCCTCATTCTTGGTAGGTAATTCAATGGCAACTCAAACTTTAGTAATGGGAATCCTGAACGTAACGCCAGATTCATTTGCAGATGGCGGTAAATACTTCTCAGTAAACGATGCGGTTGCTCGAATTGAAGAGATGTTGGCGGAAGAGGTAGATATCGTAGATATCGGTGGTGAATCCACGCGTCCAGGAGCCGAAAGAGTTTCAGAAGAGGATGAATTGGCTCGAGTGTTACCAATAGTGCAAGAGGCGATTGCTCTTGGCGCTACCGTAAGCGTGGATACCATGCGGGCAAGTGTCGCAGCGGCTGCGATTGAGATGGGCGCCCATTTCGTCAATGATGTGAGTGGTGGATTAGCAGATAAAATGATGGCCAGTGTGATTGCACAAAGTAATGTGCGATACATAGCGATGCATTGGCGTGGACATTCCGCAAATATGCTGGAAAAAAGTCAGTACCAAGATGTTGTCTCAGAAGTTAAAAGTGAATTAAAAGAACGAGTTGACTCACTTATTTCAGCGGGGGTATCGCAAGAACGATTAATACTTGATCC
>JBEAYI010000043.1:0-10209 GCA_041159375.1 Actinomycetota bacterium | reverse complement strand
AGTGAAATTAAGTTATCCATCGTTGGGTGCAAGAGATTGCGAAGTGCTGCGCGATGAATTGGCCATGCGACCAAGAGAACAACTGGGGCACTAAGTGCAATTACCAGCCAAGCCGTTGGTGAATACAGCGGAGGCAGAATTCGAAGATCTTCAAGTGTTTGTAAAATTCTGGTATCAATTTGTTCGTGCCAAGCCATCGTCATTGATATTGCAATGGCTGGAACAGAGAAGAGAAGAGCGAAGAAGAGTGCAACCGCAGATCGTTTGCTATGTAATGCAAATTGATTTGAATCGCCCAGTAATTCTGCTGAGTACCCAGCGCCTTTTACTGTTGCGATTAACTTCTTTGTAGAAATCTCAGCTGGCGCCAATATGTGCGCGGTTTCACTTGCATAGTTAACAGTTGCACTAACACCTTCCAAATTATTAAGTGCTCGTTCAATTGTGTTTACACACGCACTACAAGTCATTCCCTCTAACTTGAGTGTGCGAGTTTCCAGTGCAAGTTTGGCCATTACTTAACTCGCAACGCATCGAGTACATGCGGATGAAGAATTGTGTTTGTAGAAAGTCCGCTCCCATGACCAGGTCCATCGACGCCATCGATACTTGAAAAACGCCCGCCTGCTTCTGTGACGATAATTGAAATCGCTGCCATGTCCCAGAGCGCTACGCCGATTTCTAGTGCAACTTCTGCTGCGCCTTCTGCAACCAACATGTGCGCCCAAAAATCTCCGAAGCCGCGCGTTCTATTTGCAGAAGCAAGAAGTGACTGAACCTTTGGTAAATACAGGTCCCAACTATTGAAATCTGAATATGTAATTGATGCATCACTAATTGTGGAAATACCTGAGACGTGAATCTTCTTTGGCGTTCCACCGTTAAGTGAAACGTACGCACCCAAACCAAGGGCAGCATGCCAGCGACGAAACAGAGCTGGTGCACTAACAACGCCGACAACAATTTGTTCTGTGCCATCATCATTGCGTTCAATCAGTGCAATGAGAGTCGACCAACTTGGAACTCCGCGCATAAAGTTTTTGGTTCCATCAATTGGATCTATTGCCCAATATCGCTTGGCATCTGTGCCACTTGTTCCAAACTCTTCGCCGACCAAACCATCTTCTGGGCGCTCTTTAGCAAGAATGTCGCGCAGTGCTTTTTCAGTAGCTTTGTCAGCATCTGTCACTGGCGTGTTATCTGGTTTTGTTGTGATTACTAAATCTTGTGATTGATAGCGTGCCATTGAAATTACATCGGCGGCATCAGCCATTTTCAGCGCCAAAGCCACATCAGCCTCGCGCGAGTATTGAGTAGCCATCACCTCGTCAGTCTACAACGCGAGGCAAAGTAAACACACATGCAGCCTCTTCGTTGGCGAGCAACGCTAGATTCACATAGGTGGCATAGCTCTGCTCAATTGTGTAACCAGTTTTATATCTTAATCAGAAATCGTGGAATCAGTCGCTGCATCAAAATCCTTGATTTCAAGGAGTGATCGCAAACTCTGTAAACGACGTGTGCGAGCAACATCGACGGTGCCATTTGGCGCAGCCCATTCATTGAGTCGGCAACTCTCTTCGCTATGTGAACAGCGCGGCATGCACGTTGCAGCTACTTCAGATAAATCACTAAAGGATGCAATGATTTTGTTTGGATCTAAATGTGCCAAACCAAATGCACGAATACCAGGTGTATCAATTGCCCAACCCCCTGCAGGATCTAAATCTGGTGAAAGTGGAAGCGCAATCGCACTAGAAGATGTGTGACGTCCGCGTCCGGTTACATCATTTACATCACCAGTGATTCTGCCTGCGTGCGGAACCAAATCATTAATCAATGTTGATTTACCAACACCTGAGTGACCAACTAAGACTGAAGTTTTTCCAGCCAAAAGTGTGTGAATCTTTGCAACATCTGATGCGCGATCTGAATTCTTGCTAGATGTGGAAACAATGAGAACACCAAGTGCTCGATACTCTTCAATGAAATCAGGGAGTGGGGCCAAATCTGTTTTTGTCATCAAAAGTATTGGTGAGATGCCTTCGTGAAATGCACAGACTAAGAATCGATCAATAAGCCCACGACGTGGTTCTGGATTAGTAGTTGCAGCAACAATTACCAAGTAATCAATATTTGCAACAATTGTTCGCTCGATTTTTGCAGCGTCATCAACCGTTCTGCTTAATGAATTTCTGCGCGGATTAACAGCAACGATGCGTGCAAGAGATCCTTCTACACCAGTTACATCACCAACCAAACTAACAATGTCGCCAACCACCACAGACTTTGGTCCTAGTTCGCGAGACTTCATAGCCGTGACAATGACACGATCTTCAGTAATACATGTGGTGCGCCCACGATCAACAGTTGTTACAAGAGCGCTGATTGCATCATCATGAGATGGTCGATCTTTTGTACGCGGACGAGTGCTTCGTGCAGGGCGAATTCGTGCATCGCTCTCGTCATAAACGCGTTTACTCATTACTGAACCAAGCTCTTCCAGAGTCCAGGAAAATCAGTGAGTGTTTTGCGCGTAGTTGCAATGTTTTCAACTTCGATTCCTGGTGTTACTAAACCGATTACAGCACCTGCGGTAGCAAGACGATGATCTTCGTATGTATGGAAAACACCTGCACGCAATGCTGATGGTTCAAAGTGAAGTGCACTGTGCTCTTCTGTAACTTTTCCTCCGATTGAATTAATCTCGCGAGTAAGCGCATCAAGTCGATCTGTTTCATGCAAACGAAGATGTGCAATACCGCGCAGGTGTGATGGTGAATCTGCAAGGGCTGCCAGTGCTGCGATAGATGGTGTTAGTTCGCCAACATCATGTAAATCAACATCGATACCAACAATCTTTGGTGCATCACGAAGAGCGGACTTTTCAGAATTAGCAGTCAGTGTTAGTCCATCTGCATTCAGTGAGATTTGCGCGCCCATGTCGCGAAGCAGTGTTCTTAATTGATCACCTGGTTGCGTTGTTTTTTGTGGCCAGTCAGCAATAGTTATTGAACCACCGCAGACCATCGCAATAGATAAGAAAGGAGCGGCATTAGATAAATCTGGTTCGATAACCATGTCTTTACCGTGTAGCGCACCTGGTTCGACGCGCCAAGTTTTCTTTGCCGCATCAACGTGAACAGTGGCACCAAAGTCGCGGAGCATTTCAACAGTCATTTCAATGTGTGGCATCGATGGCAATTCACCGCCAACATGGCGAGCGGTAATTCCATTGACTGTGCTCGGACCAATTAACAAAAGCGCAGAGAGAAATTGGCTGGACGCGCTTGCATCGATATCAATTTCTCCGCCAGGAATTTTTCCTGTTCCAACTAATGAAAGTGGCAAGCTGTAACGATTGCCGTGATCAATTGAAATTCCAAGTTCTTCAAGTGCTTTGATTACTGGACCTAGTGGACGTTCATGAGAACGTGGATCACCATCGAAAGAAATTGCACCTTGTGCAAGTGCTGCAAGTGGAGGCAAAAAGCGCATAACTGTTCCTGCGTTACCAACATCAATTGCAGCAGGTCCTTTTAATGGTGCTGGCGTAATTTTCCACGCCATTTCCTTAGTTGATCCTGCACCACTGCTCTCAACTTCGATCTCTTGCACATCAATGCCAAGCTGGCGAAGTCCTGCAACCATTAATTCACTATCGCGAGAAACAAGTGGTCTGCGCAAAATAGATGGCGACGTTGCTTGTGCTGCAAGGATTAATGCGCGGTTGGTTACTGATTTAGAACCAGGGATTACGACTCGAGCATTGACTTGTTTTGATCCACGAAAAGGCGCAGGCCACATCGCACCATTGGCGCTCTGCGAATTATCCTTTTGTGAATCAGACATATGCATGAGTCTACCGATAACCTGTATCTCTATGTGCGGCCGTTATGCGCAATCGCTGAACACCTCCGAACTGGCAGAAGAGTTCGGCGTTGGTGTGCAGACCCATGCCGAAGAGTTGCCATCTACGTGGAATATCGCACCGACTAATCCAATTTACATTGTTCGCGCATCCCAAATGATTGCAGAGCAAAGAGAGTTATCAATTGCGTCGTGGGGAATCATGGCTCACTGGCATCAGAGTGAATCAGAAGCGCGTGCTTCACAATCACATGCAATAAATGCACGCTCTGAATCCATTCACGAAAAACCAACATTTCGAAATGCATTTAGAACACAGAGATGTTTGGTTCCAGCAGATGGTTATTACGAATGGGCAACTGCACTTGGTAAATACTCACCAAAGCAACCTTTTTATATTTCATCATCAAAAACTCGTTCACTTCCCATTGCGGGAATATGGTCAACTTGGAAAAGCATGGAAGGTGAAATCATTCAAAGCGCTGCAATCATTACGCGCGAAGCGGTTGGAGATTTAGCAACGATTCACAGCCGTATGCCAGTGATGATGCCGCGCGATCGGTGGGATGCATGGCTTGATCCGAGCCAACACGATGTCGAACTTTTAATTTCTCTGATGAATAACCCGCATCCAGATGATGGTTTGGTTGCTCGTCCAGTTTCTTCAGAAGTAAATCTGGTTCGCAATAACTCCCCCCGTTTAATTGAGCCGATTACTTTGGGCGAACCAGACACTCTCTTCTAGCGCCAATACGCGCTTCGCCATGCGCGTGAGCGCCACAAAGCGATAGCCTTACGGCGATGTCATCTACTGATTTAGTAAAAGAGAGCGCAGCCGATCGCACCAATCGGTTCGAGCGCGATGCTCTTGCGTTCACAGATCAGTTGTATGCAGCTGCACTTCGTTACACACGTAACCCTGATGATGCACGAGATTTGGTACAAGACACATACTTAAAGGCGTTTACTTCTTTCCACCAATTTGAGCCCGGAACTAATTTAAGAGCGTGGCTCTATCGCATTCTTACAACAACTTTTATTAACACATACAGAAAAGATCAACGTCGCCCACAACTAAGCGCCGGTGAAGTAGAAGATTGGCAATTAGCGGACGCGGCATCACACACAAGTGATCAAGGAAAGTCAGCTGAAGTTGAAGCTTTAGAAAATCTTCCAGATAGTGATATCAAACGTGCGCTTCAAGAGATTCCTGAAGAGTTTCGTATTGCTGTTTATTTAGCGGATGTAGAAGGTTTTTCATACAAAGAAATTTCAGAGATCGCGGGTGTTCCTACTGGAACTGTTATGTCTCGATTGCACCGTGGCCGTAAGCAATTGCGCGAGAAGTTAACTGAGTACGCAAAAGAACTCGGTTACTCCACAAAATCTGGCAAAGAAGATGAGGAGGACGCATCATGAGCAATATTGAACACAATGATTGTGTAGACGTCCTGCAATCCGTAATTCTCTTAGTTGATGGCGAAATCTCCGATTCCGCACAAATTGCGAGCATTGAAGTTCATGTGCAGCAATGCCCACAGTGCACTGCAGAAATCGAACATGAAAGAAATGTTCGCTCTCTTATGCAATCAGTGCTGCGTCGCTCCTGTAACGAACGTGCGCCAGAAGATCTGCACGAACAGATTCATCAGCAACTTCTCAAACTTTCAATGAATAGCGCTCCAGATGTTGTTCGCGAATTTAGAATGACCGAAATCTCGATTGAAATTAATGAGGATGGCACTATCGAATCTCGGGAAATACATATTGAACATACTGAGGAATACCGCTTCCCTAACGAAGAAGCTTAATTCATATGTTAGTTCCAGTTGAAGAATTAGTCGGAGCAGTCGCTTTTTCTACGATGATTGTTCGCCCCGGTGACACCGCAGTTGCAATTGGTGTGGGAGATTTACCGGTGCTTGCTAATTCTTTGATCATTAATGCAATGCAGAGCGCAGCGATTGCATCAATTGCAGAGCATTTAGAAAATGGCGAATCAACCGTTGAAACTTTTATTGCTCTCGAATTTCATGGTGGAATTGCAATTGGTGGCGAACTGCGGACTTCAGCGAATTGCACAGAAGGAAAGACTTGTTGCATCTGCTGTAATAAAAAGAACAGCGGTTGAGCGAGTATCTTTCCTCGCCCGAACCGCTGCTCAGTCAATAAAGTCGAGTACTACTTCTTAGTTGCCCAAAAGATTTCTGCAATTTCGTCAATCTTTGCGATCAACTTATCTGCAACAGCAACATCATTTGTGCCCTTTGTGCCAGCTGCGCCAGCAAGTTTCGTTGCATCATTAAATAGTGTGTGCAACTGAGGATAAGCCTCGAAGTGATTTGGCTTGAAGTAGTCAGTCCACAAAACCCATAGGTGCTCTTTAACTTGGTGTGAACGCTCTTCTTTAATTGCAACTGAGCGAGATTTGAAATCTGCATCGCTGCTCGCTGCATACTTTTCCATGCACGCCTTAACTGAAAGTGCTTCGATCTTTGCCTGTGCTGGATCGTAAACTCCACAAGGAAGATCGCAGTGTGCAAGTACAACTGTCTTTGGTTGGAACAACTTCATTAGTTTCTCTCCTTCAAGAGCGCTATTTCTGTACCTTTTCGCGAAAATACGCAAACAACTTATGTGCAAGACTACTGTTCGTGAGCAGATTTGGCACAGTAAGAGTTTCCGGGCATTCGATGGCCCCAACCTTTAACGATGGGGACTGGTTATTGGTCTGGTACTCCCCAAGCATGCGCATTCACGTAGGCCAACTAATAGTCCTTCGCCGCCCCCTAGATTCACGGGCGGAAGCAGCTTCCCTATTCATTAAACGCATTGCGGGAATCACTGGATCATTTGTAACCGTGCACGGCGATAACAAAGATGCCAGTACAGATTCACGTCAATGGGGCGATGTTCCCCGCGAAGAAATCATTGGTCGAGTTATTGGTAGATATCACAAAGGCAAACGTGTTTAAGAATCACAAGCTAAGAATTTTGTGCTGTTGTAATGCATCACTCATGCACACCAATATAAATACTTAGCGAGTGAAGGCTTCCATCAACAACGCTTTTTGTTCTTCTTCATGCAAGTGATGATTTCCTGTTGCAGGACTTGCTGTAGCACGACGAGATACACGACGCAATGTGCGCCCACCAAATCCTTCACCACCGAATTGTTCTGCAGTACGTAACGCAACAAATGGCCATGGTCCTTGATTAGCTGGTTCATCTTGAACCCACAAAAGATTTGCATTTGGATGCTTCGCAGCTTCGGCAGCCATTTCCTTTGCAGGTAGTGGATACAAAAGTTCTAAACGAACGATCGCAGTTGTATCTTCTTTACGTGCTGCGCGTTCTGCAACGAGATCGTGGTAGATGCGACCTGAACAGAAAATAACGCGAGTCGCATTTTGTACGGTGTCATCTGGAATTAACTTCTGGAATTGGCCACTTGTGAAATCTTGTAACTTAGAAGCCGCTGCGCGAAGACGCAACATTGATTTCGGAGTAAAGACAACCATTGGACGACGAGTTGGATTCTTTGCATGCCATCTCAAGAGATGGAAATACGATGCAGGATTAGATGGTTGCGCAACAGTCATGTTTCCTTCTGCGCAAAGAGCTAAGAAACGTTCGATGCGCGCGGATGAGTGATCTGGTCCTTGTCCTTCATAACCATGTGGCAGTAATAGAACAATTGAAGAACGTTCGCCCCATTTTTGTAATGCAGATGAGATAAATTCATCAACGATTGTTTGTGCGCCATTAGCAAAGTCACCGAATTGCGCTTCCCACATAACGAGTGCTTCATCACGGACTACGGAATAGCCATATTCAAAGCCCATAGCTGCATATTCAGAGAGCAACGAGTCGATAACAAAGAATTGGCTTTCATCACTAATCAACGCGCGAAGCGGTGTCCACTCGTTTCCATTTTCTTTATCCACGATGACAGCGTGACGATTACTAAAAGTTCCACGACGAGAATCTTGTCCTGCTAAACGAATTGGTCGGCCTTCAAGTAGCAGTGAACCGAATGCGAGTGTTTCACCCATAGACCAATCGATAGTTCCGTCATTGAGCATTTCAACGCGCTTTTGTAGTTGTGGCAAGAGTTTTGGATGGACGTTAAATCCATCAGGAACAGCAATTTGTGTTGCTGCAATCTTGCGAGCAGTTGCTTCGTCGATACTAGAAACAAGAGTTTCAGGGTTTGCCGCAACTGGTGCTTTAAAGTTTGGATCAACTTCTGGTTCGATGTTATGAACTTCAGCAAATACTGCTTCAAGTTGAGCTTGGTACTCGCGAGATAGCTCATCAGCTTGTTCACTCGAAATATCGCCGCGACCAATAAGTGCTTCGGTATAAAGATTACGTGTAGAACGCTTCGCATCGATGAGCTTGTACATCAGTGGCTGTGTGAATGATGGTTCGTCACCTTCATTGTGACCACGACGGCGGTAGCAAACCATGTCAATGACAACATCTTTGTTAAATGCTTGGCGGTATTCAAATGCTAAACGAGCAATGCGCACACACGCTTCTGGATCATCACCGTTCACGTGGAATACAGGTGCCTGAATAATCTTTGCCATATCCGTTGAATAACGAGATGTGCGAGAAGCATGTGGTGAAGTTGTAAATCCAACTTGGTTGTTAACAACAATGTGAACTGTTCCACCTGTGCGATAACCCGCTAGTTGCGAAAGTTGGAATGTTTCTGCCACAACACCTTGTCCAGCAAATGCTGCATCACCATGAAGAAGAATTGGAAGAACTGAATATGCATTCTTGACATTGAGGCGATCTTGCTTTGCACGCACAATGCCTTCTAATACCGGGTTTGCGGCTTCAAGGTGAGATGGGTTTGCAGCAAGATAAATCTTTGTTTTTGCACCAGATTCTGCAGTGAATACGCCTTCAGTACCTAAGTGATACTTCACATCGCCAGAGCCTTGAACTTCATTCTCTCTGTAGTGACCTTCAAACTCTTGGAAAATTTGTCCGTATGACTTGCCTGCAATGTTTGCAAGAACATTAAGGCGACCGCGGTGTGGCATGCCGATACAAACTTCATCTAGTCCGCGTTCTGCTGCACTTGAAATAACCGCATCAAGAATTGGAATTACTGATTCGCCGCCTTCAAGTGAGAATCGCTTTTGTCCGACAAACTTTGTCTGCAAGAAAGTTTCAAATGCTTCTGCGCTGTTTAGTTTGCGCAAGATGCGAAGTTGTTCTTCACGCGGAAATGTTTGTACTCCGACTTCTACGCGCTCTTGAATCCAAAGACGCTCTTCTGGACTTTGAATATACATATATTCAATTCCAACTGTGCGGCAATAAGAGTCACGCAAAATTCCAAGAATCTTGCGAAGCTTCATAAACTTTTGTCCACCAAATCCGCCTGTTGCGAATTCGCGATCAAGATCCCACAGAGTTAAGCCGTGTGTAACAACATCTAAATCTGGGTGCGAACGTTGGCGATACTCAAGTGGATCCGTATCAGCCATGATGTGACCGCGTGTGCGATATGCGTGAATTAATTGTTGAACGCGCGCAGTTTTATTGATCTCTTCATCTTTAGAAAATTCGAAGTCTTGTGCCCAGCGAATTGGGTCGTATGGAATACGAAGTGCTGCGAAGATTTCGTCGTAGAAGTTTTCAGAACCAAGTAACAATTCGTGAATTCGACGCAGGAAATCTCCTGATTGAGCACCCTGAATAATTCGGTGATCATATGTACTTGTTAGCGTAACAATTTTGCTAATTGCTAAGCGTGCCAACGTTTCTTCACTCGCACCTAAGAATTCAGCAGGATAATCAAGTGCACCAACGCCAACAATGAGGCCTTGTCCTTGCACCAAACGCGGTACAGAGTGCACGGTTCCCAGCGTTCCTGGATTAGTAAGTGAAACAGTTGTGCCTGCGAAATCTTCAACAGTGAGTGTGCCCGCGCGAGCTTTTCCAACTACTGCTTCGTATGCGTTCCAGAATTGAGCAAAATCTAAGTTTTCGCAGCCCTTGATTGAAGGAACTAACAACTGACGAGAACCATCTGCTTTAGCTAAGTCGATCGCAATACCAAGGTTGATGTGTTCTGGATGACCAACTGCTGGCTTTCCTTCGATTTCACCAAAGAACGCATTCATCTCTGGCATCTGACGAAGAGCTTTGATCATTGCAAATGCAATTAAGTGTGTGAAAGAAACTTTTCCACCGCGAGCGCGCTTGAGGTGATTGTTAATAACAATTCGGTTATCAATCATTAATTTGGCAGGTACTGCGCGAACACTCGTTGCAGTTGGAACACTTAATGAACCTTCCATGCTTGCAACTACT
>JBEAYI010000042.1:0-8848 GCA_041159375.1 Actinomycetota bacterium | reverse complement strand
GACCAGAACCCTCACAGGCATTAAACAAAAAGCCGCCGTTCAAGGTCAAAACGTCTCCGAACTATCAAAATCACTCGGTTCAATTGCAATTGATCAATATAAAAATGGTGGCCTAAGTCAGAGCCTCGAACTTCTCTTTTCATCTGACCCAACTCTCTATTTGTCAGCCGCAGGTTCACTCGACGCGCTGACTCGTCGCAAATCAATTCAGCTAAACAAATTTGAAGCTGCCGAGCAACGACTTAATGCAACGACTCTGACAGTTGCTGACAAAGTTGCGCTGATTGCGGCTGCACAAAAGAAGTATCAAGCACAAGCTCGCTTGGCTCAGTCAAAATTAGCTGAAGCTGAACAATTACTCGCGCAACTTAAAAAAGAAGATAGAGAACGTTTGGCTCGCTTGGCCGAAGAACAGGAAAATGCCGATCAAGCTTCCTCTTTAGAGGCGGCCAAGAGTGCAAACCGAGTTTCGGGTCGTGCGGGTGTTGCTTTGAAATATGCACTCCAGCAAATTGGAGATCGATATGTTTTTGGTGCTGATGGAATGACAACGTGGGATTGCTCGGGACTGACAATGAGAGCATTCCGATCAGCGGGAGTATCGCTTCCGCACTCTTCTGCTGCGCAGTTTCGTTATGGAAAATCTGTCAGTAGATCTAATCTGCGAGCAGGCGATTTAGTGTTCTTTGGTTCACCAATTTCACACGTTGGAATTTATCTTGGTGGAGGCAAAATGGTTCATGCCCCTCGATCAGGCTCCCGAGTCAAGGTAGCGACGATGGATATGGGTCGTAAGAAATTTAGAGGTGGAAAACGTTTATAAGAAAATTCTCCTTGTAACAAATGATTTTGGACCACGCGCTGGTGGAATCGAAACTTTTGTTATTGGATTACTGGAGAGAATTAAGGGTCACGAAGTAACAGTCTTTACATCGCAACAAGGTGACACTTCTGTATATGACCAACAATGGATAGATAAATTCGGAGTCAGAGTTATTCGCGATCAAAGCAAGATTTTGCTCCCATCTTGGCGCGTAACACGGGCGGCAAAAAAAATTGTTGCAGCAAAGAACATCGATGTCGTGGTTTTCGGTGCTGCGGCCCCACTTGCTTTAATGAGCCCTTCGTTACGAAAATCCGGCGTCAAAAAAATCATCGCACTTACTCATGGCCATGAAGTGTGGTGGGCAAAAATCTTTCCATTTAGGCTCGCTATAAAACGAATTGGCAAGAATGTTGATCACCTTACATATTTAGGTGAATTCACCCGCCAGGCAATTTCTAAACCTCTCACTAGAAAAAGCGCCACAGAGATGGTGAAAATCGCTCCGGGAATAGACACCGCACACTTCATTCCTCAACCGGATGCAATGCAAAAAAGAAAAGAATTAGGGTTACAAGATAAAAAGATAATTATTAGCGTAGGTCGCTTGGTGCATCGAAAAGGTCAAGACAATCTCATACAAGCGATGCCTGCGGTCTTGAAAAAAATTCCTAACGCGCATCTCCTGCTAGTAGGTGAGGGGCCTTACAGAAAACACCTAGAAAAACTTGTGATGAAATCATCGCTTGAACAAAACGTTACTTTTGCAGGCAGAATCATGTATGACAAATTACCCAGTTATTTATCTGCTGCTGATTTATTCGCAATGCCATCGCGCTCAAGATTTTTTGGATTAGAAGTTGAGGGATTAGGAATTGTTTACCTTGAAGCCAGTGCTTGTGGAATTCCGGTTGTGGCAGGCAATTCAGGGGGAGCACCCGATGCGGTACTCGAAGGCGTAACTGGTTTGTGTGTTGACGGAACTAACATTGAACAGATAACAGCAGCAATAGTCGAAATCTGTAGTGATGCAGAGCGCGCATCGCATATGGGCGCAGCGGGACGTAATTGGATAGTCAATCAATGGCGATGGGATATTTGGTCCAAAGAATTTAATGCGTTACTAGTGGAGCAATAAACCGATCTTCTTTGCAGCAATAATTGCTTGTATTCTGTTTTTTGAATCTAGCTTTCTATAGATAGATGCTAAATGAGTTTTTACTGTTGCCTGAGTAATGAATAATTCAAGACCAATAGAACTAGCGCTTAAACCATCCGAGAGTTTTTCTAACACCTGTATCTCGCGGGTAGTTAGAGCATTTGCCTCATGATCTTTCTTCATTACGCGGGAAATTCCTTGCGCGCTAAAGGATAAAGGCGCGATGAATGAGTGTTCAATGGCAGAAATTAACTCTGCAAGGGGAGCGTTTTTTTCAACAAATGCACTTGCTCCAGATTTCATAACTGTCAGCAGGAAATCTTGTGCAGGATTTAGGGTGAGAACGACAATACCAATTCGTTGCGAGATTGAACGTGCCCATTGAACTATTTCTAATCCATTTCCATCAGGCAAAGAGAGGTCTACAACAATTACTTGCGGATTTGTGTGTGCAATTTGTGCACGGGCTTCAGAGATGCTGCCAGCTTCACCAACACAAATATGACCCGCTCTTGAGAGCGCAGCTTTTATTCCAGCACGCACGCTTTCATGATCATCAATTACCAATACAGATAGTGGTTGCTTCATGAAGGAATTAAAATTAAGTAATTTGTTCCTAAATCATTAGTTGACACAGTGAGCTCACTTTCGATTAATATGCAGCGTTCCTTAATTCCCTTTCCGTTATCTCGATATGAGTAAGTACTTCCATTCTCACTTTTTTCAATCGTAATCTCTATAACGCTAGCCCCAGAGTGCTTTATAGAGTTGCGCAGAAGTTCTCGGGAGATGGCAAGAATCTGTATTTCGACACTTTCGGATAACCCGAAGTCATCTAGGGCGAACTTTAGTTCAATGGAACTGTGTAACTCTGCTAACAAAGAACGAAGAGATGTTTCTAACCCGTGTGAATCAGCACTGCGCAGGTTGAATATTTCTCTGCGAACACCTTCAATCATCGTAGAGACAGAAAAGATCAACCTGCGAAGTTCGATTCTGGTGCTGGCAGGAGTATCTACTTCAGATAGCAAGAGATCGAGCGAGTATGAAAGCGCAACAAGATCTTGAGCGATTCCATCGTGTAACTCTTGAGCGATTTTTACTCGCTCAGGTTGCGTCAATTACTTTTCAAAGAGGGCAGCAATTTCTGCTGCGAATTCTTTTCCAATCACATGGCGCTTCAATGAGAGTTTGGCTGTGAGTTGTCCACCGGCGATTGTGAAATCGGTAGGCAAAATCGTGAATTTACGAATTGATTCCGCTTTACTCACTGCTTTATTGGCTTCATCAACCGCAGTTTGAATCACAGAAATTAAGTCTGGATCATTAGCAAGATCAGCTAACGATGCACCATCTTTCTTATTCGCAGTAATCCAGGTTTTCAACGCATCTTGATCGATTGTGATCAAAGATGCGATAAATGGTTGGTTATCTCCAACCACCATGCACTGACTAATTAGTGGATGTGCGCGCAATCTATCTTCAAGAACGGCAGGTGCAACATTTTTTCCACCTGCAGTAACAATGAGTTCTTTCTTGCGACCAACGATGTAGAGGAAACCTTCATCATCTAACTTGCCAAGGTCCCCGGAGTGAAACCATCGTTCTCCGGAGAAAACTTCCGCGTTTGCTGCTTCGTTCTTCCAATACCCCTGCATAACAATTGGTCCTTTAATAAGAACTTCGCCATCTTCTGCGATTTTAATTGTTGTTCCTGGAATTGGACGACCAACAGAGCCCACTTTAATTTTGTTGGTGAGATTAAGTGTTGCGCCAGCAGTTGTTTCAGTGAGTCCATAGCCTTCAAGAATTGTTATTCCTGCGCCACGATAAAAGTGCCCAAGGCGTTCACCAAGTGGTGCTCCACCAGAAATAGCTGCTTCAACTCGACCGCCAAGACCCGTACGGATCTTTGAATAGACAAGTTTGTCGAATAAACCGTGCTTTAGACGTAGTGAAGTAGAAATTTTTCCACTTTCAATACCTTGGCTGTATGCGACTGCAATATCTGCTGCCTTTTTAAAGATTTTGCCTTTGCCAGCGGCTTCAGCTTTTGCTGCGGCACCGTTGTAAACCTTTTCAAAAATACGTGGAACAGCAAGAACGAATGTTGGCTTAAATGAAGCAAGATCAAAAGGCAAACGACCAACAGGATCACTGCAATGTGCCATATGTAATCCTGCCGCAACTGATCCAATTTGAACCATGCGCCCGAATACGTGTGCAACCGGTAAGAACAACAATGTTGATCCACCAGGCTTTAAGAACAAATCGCTGGCACCTTGCACAACATTTCCACACTCAGATAAGAAGTTTGAGTGTGAGAGCTGTACGCCCTTTGGTTTTCCAGTTGTTCCAGATGTATAGATAAGAGTCGCCAGTGTTTCTGGGAGCAGAGAATTTCTGCGCTTTTCTATCTCTTCATCACTGATCGAAGCGCCATCGTATTCAAGAGTTGCAAGGACATTTTCCGTCATTGTCCATACGCGCTTTGTATGTGCTGGTTGAACTGTCTTAACTAAATCACGAAGAGCAGGTGTTTCAACAATAATTGCAACTGCGCCTGAGTCATTTAGAATCCAATCAATCTGCTCTGCAGAAGAAGTGTCATAAATTGGAACGACACAACCACCGGCGTACCAAATTGCGAAATCGAGAATCGTCCATTCGTAACGTGTACGCGACATAATCGCTACACGGTCACCAACATTGATACCCGAAGCAATTAATCCTTTCGCAGTGGCGCGAACTTCAGCTTCAAACTCTTTAGCAGTAACGCTTTGCCAACCGTCTCCAAGTGGACGTGAGAGCATGATGCGTTCAGGTTCAAACCATGCACGTTCAGATACAAGGTTTGTGAGGTTTCCAGCGCTGGCAATTGGCACGATGGCCGGGATTGAGATCTCGTTCATGCGGCTAACGCTAGCGCGAACGGGTTATTTTGTGGAAGAGGGGTTACTTAACGGTAGCCTGTGCCCATGAGCGAATTAAGCACTTCAACAATCACCATTGACGCACCAATTGATGCGGTTCGAGCCATCCTCTTTGATTTGGCCGCCTATCCAACCTGGTCAACTGCGATTAAGAGCGCAGAAGTTAAAGCCACCGATGATCAAGGTCGGGCGACAAGTGTCAAGGTTTCTATTGATGCGGGAATGATGAAAGACCGTGTGCTCCTTAATTACGACTGGAGCGCAGCGCCAGATCGTCTCGAGTTTTCTCTCGATGAAGCAGACCTCCTAACTGCGATGAATGGTGCATACATAACTAAGGCAATCGACGCGGATACAACGTCAGTTACATACGAATTAGGTGTTGAAGTTTCAATGCCAATTCCATCGATGATGCGCACAAAAGCTGAGAAAGCGACGATTGATCAAGCACTCGCTCAACTTAAAGAACACGCTGAAAACTAACTCTCGTATCTGACACCTATGTCGCTAACTATTGGAATTGACGTTGGCGGCACGAAGCTTTTAGGCGGAGTTGTAGACGCTGAAGGTAATGTCCTCACGCACATTCGAAGTGAAACCCCGCGTGAAGGTGGACGCAAACTTACTCAGAGAATTGCAGATCTCGCCAAAGAGTTAATCGCAGATCACTCTATTCAAGCAGTTGGATTATCTGCTGCAGGTTTTGTTTCTTCAGATCGAAAGACAATGCTTGCTGCTCCAAATATTGCAGATTGGAATGGCGTTAATCTCGATAAAGAATTGCGCGAACTAATTGGCTTGCCAGTAATAATTGAAAACGATGCCAATGCAGCTGCGTGGGGTGAAGCAAAGTTTGGAGCAGGCAAGAATCAAGATCACGTCATGTTGCTAACTATTGGTACGGGTATTGGTGGAGGATTAGTTGTTAACGGTGATCTTCATCGTGGAGCATTTGGAGTGGCTGCAGAGTTTGGACACTTACGTGTAGTTCCAGAAGGACATCTGTGTGGATGCGGTGCACGTGGATGCTTTGAACAATACGCCTCCGGTAATGCATTACTGCGCCATGCACGCGAAGCAATTGCGGCTAGTCCAGAATTAGCGCGAAACTTATTAGCGCGCGGTGATGGAAGTGTTAATGGATTAACCGGAACTGCAGTCACAGATGCAGCTCGCGAAGGCGATCCGGTAGCACTTGCAGCATTTAATACGACAGCGCAATGGCTAGGGGCGGGTATTGCATCACTCAGCGTAATTCTTGATCCTCGTTGTGTAATCATTGGTGGGGGAGTAATTGATGCAGGAGATATCTTGCTTGAACCCACTCGCGAGGCAGTTGCTCGATACATGCCATTTGCAGGTAAGCATCCTTATCCAGAAATTATTTCAGCAGCCCTTGGGAATAAAGCTGGGCTAATTGGCGTATCTGACTTAGCTAGACGCTAATCATTCAGATGGGTATTTCAATCCAATTTTGCTTCTGACCTGATCCATCAACTCCATTATTTCTAAAGTGTGTTTGTGAGTTAGATGCTCAGATTCGTATTTTCCGCTGCGAACAACTCTTTCAAATTCAATTGCTTGCTCACGTAAACCATGACCCTGGTAGCTACTTTGATATTCAGTAGTTCCACCTTCATACAAATGAACACGCATGCTTGCGGGGTTATAAAAAGTTCGATCTATTTCTAACCAACCATTTACTCCAGAGATCACTGCGCGGCATGGTGTCTGCGCAATCATGGTTGTAGAAAGAATTGCTTGAGCGCCCGATGCATACGTAAATAGCATGGATGTGGATGCATCAACACCTTTATCTGTCATAACAGCCGCAGCTTGAATGCTCTCTGGAACTCCCAGGACCATGTGCGCAAATGAAACGGGATAGATTCCAAGATCTAAGAGTGCGCCACCTGCCAAAGATGGTTCGATTAATCTAGGGATTCCTTGATCTGCTAGACGTTGACCGTGATCTGCAGTGACACTAATTATTTCACCGAGCACACCGCTGGCAAGAATTTTTCGAACATCGAAAATATGGGGCAAGAAGCGCATCCACATTGCTTCAAGAAGCGCAACGTTGTTATGGATGGATGCTTCAACCATCTGGCGAGCTTCTGAGGAATTGATTGAAAATGGTTTTTCACACAGAACTGGCTTACCTGCATTAAGTGCTAAAACAGTATGTGTGACGTGCATTGGATGCGGAGTTGCAACATAAATAGCATCGATATCAGAATCAGCAACAAGTTCTTCGTAGCTGCCATATGCAGTACAACCTGGAAATTCCATCGAGAAATCTTCAGCACTCTCTTTAGTTCTAGAACCAACAGCTGCAACGATGTGATTGTTTAGAAATGTTAGGTCACGAGCAAAAGCTCGGGCGATTCCACCAGTACCGAGAATTCCCCATTTGAATTCTTGACTCATTACAACTCCACTCCGTCATCTCGGTTGTTTTCATGTCGTAGCCATCGTTTAATCGCTATGCGAGCACTCTGAATAAAATTTCTTAATCCTGGCCACGATGGATTTGGTTCTTGAAAGTGGTTTTCATCGAGAGTAGAAGCGTTTTCCAAATCATCTAAATATGTATTTGGTGTGGATTGATCCAGTGACAAGCCGGCAACCATAGATTCAAACTCCGAGTTGATGAGATCCATCTCATCATCGCTTGGATCCTTTGGTGCTGGGGTATCGCTCACGCTCAAATAGTGGCACAGTGGCAGGTATCCACTAAATTAGGAGCAGACATTTCGAGTGTATTTCTAGAAAGAGCGGAGTGAAGATGAATGTAAATAATCTTCCATACGGGGTTCTCCGCGCATTCCTGACTCCATTTCTAATGCTGGCTTTTCGCCCAAAGGTAAAAGGTCTGCGAAATGTTCCGGCTAATGGTCCAGTAATCATCGCCAGTAATCACTTATCTTTTAGCGATTCAATCTTTATGCCTCTCGTTGTTCCGCGCAAAGTAACTTTCCTCGCCAAATCTGAATATTTCACTTCACCTGGACCTAAGGGGTTGCTTAAGAAGTTAACTTTTATTGCATTGGGGCAAGTTCCAGTTGACCGATCTGGTGGACGTCGCAGCGAAGCCGCCCTCATCACAGGGTTACAGGTTTTAGCAAAGAATGAATGCTTAGGTATTTATCCCGAAGGAACTCGCTCGCCAGATGGGCGTCTATATAAAGGAAGAACTGGAATTGCTCGCATAGCAATTGAATCTGGCGCTCCAATTATTCCTGTTGCAATGTTTAACACAGAAAAGATTCAACCAACAGGAAAAGTTATTCCAAAGATTATGCGCGTGAAAATGGTCTTTGGCGAGCCGATGTTTTTTGAGGGCGACTCATCTGATTTATTGTATTTACGTGATGTTACAGATCAAATCATGAAAAAGATTCAAGAGTTATCTGGTCAAGAGTATGTAGATATTTATGCAAGTCGGAGAAAAGATGAACTAAAGGATGAATCAGAGGATTAATTCTCTAGTTCGCTACGTTGCACCAAATAATTACACGTTGGACACTTTGGCCCCGCATCAGGAAAGTCACCTTCCAAGACATTAATTAAATCTTCGATTAGCGCCATGAATTGAGCTTCATCACGTTCGACCGGCAAGTAATGCTGAGCAGCAAAAAAACCTTGTTTTTCTTTGATATCAAAAGCTGCGTTTGGATTCCATACGAGTAATCCCATGGTGGCAACACTGACGGCATTGCCCTGCAAAGGATTTTCCAGGGAGTGCGCATACGCTTCTAGTTGAGGTGCATAAAACTCGCCGTTATCTCGAGAGCTATCTGAAACTTTGCAATCAATAAGTGCAACAGTGCCATCTTCATTAGCTGCTACTAAGTCATACTTTCCACGAATGTGCCATCTAGTTTCAAAACCATTGATTTTCATTGGTTTGCTCTTTACCCAGCCACCCCA
>JBEAYI010000041.1:0-9774 GCA_041159375.1 Actinomycetota bacterium | reverse complement strand
GTTAGAGCAGATAATCTGACCCGGGTTTACGGCAACGCAAATCCGTCTCTAACGGCGTCTTATTCTGGATTTGCCCAGGAAGAAAATATTGTTAACTCCGGAGTTACTGGAGCGCCCAGCCTAACAACGTCTGCAGTTACGACTACTAATGTAACGACCCAATTCTCAACTCCTCCGGAGATTAATTCAGGGATCGGAACCCTTACAGCGACGAACTACTCATTCCGCTTTGAGAGTGGCACATTGAGCATTACGCCCAGGCCGCTCGAATTCACGGCTACTAAAGTCTATGATGCGACGCCTAATCTCAGTGCGACGCTTCTTACTCCAACCAACTTAGTTACTCCACTTGCAGATGCAGCAATGGATTCAGTTCCGCTGGTTGCAATTACTGGACAAGTTCCAAGTGCTGCAATCGGCACAGATGCATTCCAAGAGGCTGATATCCGTGGAATCACGATGCCATTTACAAAACACAATTATTTAGTAACTGATCCTGCTGACATTCCACGCGCAATTGCAGAAGCTTTTCATATTGCAACTACTGGCCGCCCAGGTCCAGTACTTGTTGATATTGCAAAAGATGCACTACAGAAAGAAACAGTTTTTAACTGGCCAACTTCTGTTTCACTCAAGGGTTATCAGCCAACAATTGCTCCAAATGCGCAATCTATTTCTGATGCCGCAGCACTAATCACGCAATCGCATCGTCCTGTTTTCTACGTGGGCGGCGGAATCATCAAGGCGAATGCAGCAAAAGAATTAAGAGAAATTGCAGAATTACTAGGTGCCCCAGTTGTCACAACGTTGATGGCACTCGGCTCATTTCCTCATAGCCATCCTTTGCATATGGGTATGCCTGGTATGCACGGCTCTGTTGCTGCAGTAACAGCACTTCAAAAGTCTGACTTGTTAATAACTCTTGGCGCACGTTTTGACGATCGGGTAACAGGAAAACTTTCAACATTTGCAGTCAACGCGAAGGTCATCCACTGCGATGTCGATCCTGCGGAAATTGGCAAAAATCGATTCGCCGATGTTCCAGTAGTTGGCGATTTAAAGCACACTTTGATTGCGCTAATTCCTGCACTTAAGGCGGCGCTAGCTAAGAATCGTCCAGACTTATCAACTTGGTTGCGCCAAGTGAATAATCTAAAGAGCACCTATCCATTGGGATATGACAAGCCATCAGATGGATCCGTTTCTCCGCAATACGTTATCGAACGTATTGCAAAACTCTCAGCACCTGACAGCATCTATGTTGCAGGTGTAGGACAACATCAAATGTGGGCAGCACAATTTGTTCCTTACGAACTTCCACGCACATGGCTTAACTCCGGTGGACTCGGAACAATGGGTTATTCAGTTCCTGCTGCGATGGGTGCAAAAGTTGCAGCCCCAGATACAACCGTGTGGTCAATCGATGGCGATGGTTGTTTCCAGATGACAAATCAAGAACTTGTTACATGTGCACTTAATAACATTCCAATTAAGGTTGCAATCATTAATAACGAAAGCCTCGGAATGGTTCGCCAATGGCAGACACTGTTCTATGAGGGCCGTTATTCAAATACAAACCTTGAATCAAAGCGCGTACCAGATTTTCCTAAATTGGCAGATGCAATGGGTTGTGTTGGTTTGAGTTGTGATCGCCCAGAAGATGTTGATAAGACAATCGAAAAGGCACTTTCAATTAATGATCAACCAGTAGTAGTTGATTTCAGAGTTCATCGCGATGCAATGGTGTGGCCAATGGTTGCTGCAGGAACATCTAATGATGACATCATGATCGCGCGCGAAATGGCGCCCGACTGGGATTCACAGGAGCTCTAATGAGTAAACACACACTCGAAGTTCTCGTTGAAAATTCACCAGGTGTACTTGCACGCGTATCTGGGTTATTCGCACGTCGTGCGTACAACATCGATGCGCTCAAGGTAGGACCTACAGAGAACCCTGCAATTTCTAAGATGGAAATTGATGTAAATGTAGAAGGACATGCTCTCGAGCAAGTTATTTCACAATTAGACAAGTTGATCAACGTTATTTCGATCAAAGAAATCTTGCCTACCAAAGTAAAACCAGCACCAACCGATACTCAACCTGATTACCAAAACTAACACCAACAAATAAGGAGAAAACCGTGGCAACGATGTATCACGAAGAGGATGCAGATCTTTCGATTATCCAAGGACGTAAAGTTGCGATCATTGGCTACGGATCTCAAGGACATGCTCACGCACTGAACTTGCGTGATAGTGGTGTTGATGTTCGAGTCGGACTCAAAGATGGTTCACCATCACGAGCTAAGGCTGAAGCAGAAGGCCTTAAAGTTACAAGCGTTGCCGAAGCAGTAAAGGAAGCAACTGTCATCATGATTTTGGCGCCGGATCATTTACAGCGCCACATCTATACAGAATCAATCTTGCCTAACCTTAAAGATGGCGATGCACTCTTCTTTGGTCATGGTTTCAATATTCGTTTTGGGTATATCAAGCCAAGCACATCAGTTGATGTTGCAATGGTTGCACCAAAGGGTCCTGGTCACCTTGTACGTCGCGAATACGAAGCTGGTCGTGGTGTTCCAGTTATCGTTGCCGTTGAACAAGATGCAACAGGTTCTGCTTGGCCACTAACGCTTTCATATGCAAAAGCAATCGGCGGACTTCGCGCAGGTGGAATTCTTACGACATTTACTGAAGAAACAGAAACAGATTTATTTGGAGAGCAGTCAGTATTGTGTGGCGGAGCTTCACAACTAGTTATGTACGGTTTTGAAACACTCGTTGAAGCTGGATACCAACCAGAAGTTGCTTACTTTGAATGCCTACACGAACTTAAGTTAATTGTTGACTTGATGTACGAAGGTGGAATCGCAAAACAACGCTGGTCAGTATCTGACACAGCTGAATTTGGTGATTATGTCTCTGGTCCTCGCGTCATCGACCCACGAGTTAAAGAGAATATGAAAGCTGTTCTTGCTGACATCCAAAGTGGTGCATTTGCAAAGCGCTTCATCGATGATCAGGAAAATGGCGCAAAAGAATTTAAGACATTGCGCGCAAAAGGCGAGTCACATCCAATCGAAGCTGTTGGACGCGAACTTCGCAAAATGATGTCTTGGGTTAAGGCCTCAAATAAGGATGATTACAAAGAGGGAACGGCAGCGCGTGGCTAAATCTGTCGTACTCATCGCTGAAGAACTAAGTCCAGCAACAGTTGGAGCACTTGGTTCGGATTTCGACATTCGTCATTGCGACGGAGCAAATCGAGATGAACTTCTCGCTGCACTGAAATCAGGCGTTGATGCTGTACTAATTCGCTCTGCAACAAAGATGGATGCAGAAGCAATTGGTGCCGCGACAGGATTACGAGTTATCGCACGTGCAGGAGTTGGATTAGATAACGTAGATATTCCTGCAGCAACTGCTGCAAAAGTCTTAGTTATTAACGCACCGACATCAAATATTGTCAGCGCAGCGGAGCATGCGATTGCTTTAATGATGGCAAGTGCTCGAAATATTTCTGCTGCTAACGCATCACTTCGTGCTGGCAAGTGGGCGCGCTCCAAATTTACTGGCACTGAAATGTTTGAAAAAACTCTGGGAATAGTTGGATTTGGAAAAATTGGTCAGTTAGTTGCTCACCGAATGAAGGCTTTTGGTATGAATGTAATTGCTTACGATCCATATCTGAGCGCCGATAAAGTTTCAGCACTCGGTGTAAAACTTGTTGAATTAGATGAGCTCTTGAAAACTTCAGACTTCATAACAATTCATCTACCAAAGACAAAAGAGACACTTAACTTAATTGGTGAAGAAGCTCTTTCTAAGGTCAAGCCAACGGTGCACATCATTAATGCAGCACGCGGGGGAGTTCTAGACGAAATAGCTCTGCATAAAGCCATAACGCAAGGTCGTGTGGCAGGTGCTGGTATCGATGTTTATGCGACAGAACCATGCACGGATTCACCGCTCTTCTCACTTGATCAAGTTGTTGCAACGCCGCACTTAGGTGCATCTACTGAAGAAGCACAAGAGCGGGCCGGAATAGATGTAGCGCACTCTGTTCGCAAAGCACTTGCTGGCGAACCCGTCTCTGATGCTGTGAATGCGTAAGGAAAAACCATGACAAAGAATTTTAATTTAGCTGTTATCGCTGGCGATGGCATCGGTCCTGAAGTAGTTGCTGAAGGAATCAAAGTTTTAGATTCCGTTGCAAAGAAATATGGCGCAACCTTCACAAAAACTCCTTATGACTTGGGCGCTGGGTATTGGCACAAAACTGGTGAAGTATTGCCAGATTCAGTTCTTAATGAGATTGCAAAATCAGATGTAATCCTTCTCGGAGCCGTTGGAGATCCAACTGTTCCCAGTGGAGTTCTAGAACGTGGTTTGTTATTGAAATTGCGTTTCGCATTTGATCATTACATTAATTTACGTCCAGCTCGCTTGATGCCTGGAGTTATCTCACCACTTGCAACTAAGCAACCAATTGATTTCATTGTTGTTCGTGAAGGCACAGAGGGTCCGTACGTTGGTGCGGGTGGAGTTCTCGCAGAAGGAACAGATGCTGAAATTGCAACAGAGGAAAGCCTCAATACCCGCCGCGGTGCTGAACGAGTAATCCGTGATGCTTTTAGCCGCGCAGCGCTTCGCGATCGCAAGAAACTAACCTTGGTTCACAAAAATAACGTCCTAACGCGCGCTGGCGGATTATGGACACGTACATTTAATGAAGTAGCCAAAGAGTTTCCACAAGTAACAACAGATTATTTGCATGTCGATGCTGCATCTATGTTCTTTGTTACAAATCCCGAGCGCTTCGACGTTGTTGTTACCGATAACTTATTCGGAGATATCTTGACCGATATTGCTGCTGCAATCTGTGGAGGCATCGGGCTTGCTGCATCCGGAAATATCAATCCAACAGGTAAGTTCCCTTCAATGTTTGAGCCAGTACATGGTTCGGCGCCTGATATCGCTGGAAAGAATATTGCCGATCCAACAGCGACAGTTATGTCTGTTGCGATGATGCTTGAACATTTAGGACTAAGCGATGCTGCACGAGATGTTCAACGCGCCGTTGCTGCAGATCTTGCATCTCGCGGCGATAAGAAACGCAGCACAATTGAAGTAGGAGATGCGCTCTTAGCAGCGTTATAAATCCATGAAAATTTCACTTAATCCAGAGGCAAAAGATGCAGCGACTCGCGATGCACTTGTTGCCGAGGGTGGTTTTGGAAAGTACTACACCGACCACATGGTTGTGTGCGAGTGGAATGAAAAAGATGGTTGGTCCGAACCGGAGTTGAAACCATACGGTCCAATTTCATTAGATCCTGCAACTGCAGTTTTCCATTACGGCCAAGAAATATTTGAAGGAATGAAGGCGTACCGCCAACCAGATGGTGGCATCGGATTATTTCGCCCGGAAGCTAATGCACGACGTTTTGCAAAATCAGCTAACCGTCTAGCGCTTCCGGAAATGCCAGAAGAATTATTTATCGAAACTGTTGAGACTCTCGTAAAACAAGATGCTGGTTGGGTGCCAAATAAAGTTGGTGAATCTCTTTATATTCGACCATTTATGTTTGCTACTGAAGTTGGTCTCGGTGTTCGCCCATCTAATAAAGCTCTGTACATGTTAATTGCTACTCCAGCTGGTGCGTATTTCGATCCGTCCAAAGCTGTGAGTGTTTGGATTTCAACTGAGTATGTACGTGCTGCGCAAGGCGGAACCGGAGAAGCAAAGTGCGGTGGAAATTATGCGGCTTCTCTTGTTGCACAAAAAGCGGCCGCAAAAGAAGGCTGCGATCAAGTTGTTTGGATTGATGCAAAAGAGCGCAAATGGATTGAAGAAATGGGTGGCATGAACCTGTACTTCGTTAAAGGTTCTGGTGCTGATGCAACTGTAGTCACACCAAAGTTAACAGGAACACTCTTGCCAGGAATCACTCGCGACTCAATTCTTTCTGTTGCTAAAGATCTCGGATACAAAACCGATGAAGTTATGTTGAGTATCGATGATTGGCGCGATGGCGTTGCCTCAGGTGAGATTACAGAAATTTTTGCGTGTGGCACTGCTGCCGTTGTATCGCCAGTTGGAACAGCGAAGAGCGCAATGGGTACCTGGGTTACTGGAGATGGCCAGCCAGGAAAAATCACAATGCAAATCCGTAATCATCTCTTGGGAATCCAGCACGGTTCTATCCCAGATTCTCATTCATGGATGCGCAAGGTCATCTAATGCCAGTTAATGATGCACATGGATGCGCAAGGTCATCTAATGCCAGTTAATGATGCATTCCACATTTATGACACAACGCTCCGTGATGGTGCACAGCAAGAAGGATTGAATTTATCCGTTCAAGATAAGTTGGCAATTGCTCGCCATTTAGATGATCTAGGCGTTGGTTTCATCGAAGGTGGTTGGCCAGGTGCTAATCCAAAAGACACAGAGTTTTTTGAGCGCGCAAAGAAAGAACTAAAGTTAAAGAATGCAACATTTGTTGCTTTCGGTGCCACTCGCCGTCCACATGTGAAAGCTGCCGATGATGCGCTATTGGGCGCACTTCGAGATAGCGGTGCACCAGCGGTCACTTTGGTTGCAAAGTCATTTGATCGCCACGTTGATCTAGCGCTAAAGACAACACTTGATGAAAATTTAGCAATGATTAAAGATTCAATTGAGCACTTGCGTGCAGAAGGTCAGAGAGTTTTTCTCGATGCTGAACACTTCTTTGACGGATATCGCTCGAATAAAGCATATGCACTCGAAGTGGTTCGTGTTGCAGCGCAAGCAGGGGCCGATGTAATTGCCCTGTGCGATACAAATGGCGGAATGCTTCCAGATGAGTTGTCACAGGTAGTTCATGATGTTCTACAAGCTAGCAATGCTCGACTTGGAATTCATTGCCACAATGACACTGGTTGCGCTGTTGCTAACTCAATGGCAGCTATTGCAGCAGGTGCAACGCATGTACAAGGCACATTAAATGGATATGGCGAGCGAACAGGTAACGCCGATCTCGTAACTATTATTGCGAACTTAGAATTGAAGAAGAAGCAGCTAGTACTTCCAAAGGACGCACTTCGCGAAGCCTTCAGAATTTCACACGCAGTTGCCGAAGTAACAAATGTTTCATCAAGTGCGCGTCAACCATACGTAGGCATTTCTGCATTCGCACATAAAGCTGGATTACACGCAAGTGCAATCAAGGTTGATCCATCGTTATACCAACATGAAGATCCAGAATCAGTCGGTAACGATATGCGCATGCTCGTATCTGAGATGGCTGGTCGTGCTTCAATTGAATTGAAATCCGCCGAACTAGGAGTTGATTTAGGTGGTGACCGCGAATTAATCGGTCGAGTAGTTGATCGCGTGAAGGATCTCGAGTCACACGGATTTACATTTGAAGCAGCGGATGCCTCTTTCGAGCTTTTGCTACTTGAAGAAGTTTCAGGAAAGCGTCCTTCATTTTTTACAATCAAGCACTGGGCCACGACGACAGAGCGCACAACAAAAGATGGCATTACAACAAAAGCCGAAGTTAGTGTCATTGCTAATGGAAAAGAATTCACCTGCAGCGGTTCTGGAAATGGTCCAGTTAACGCAATTGATAATGCTTTGCGCACTGGACTTATGCAGTTCTATCCAGAACTCGAAGTTCTAGAACTCACTGATTACAAAGTTCGTATTCTTGAAGGCCGCCTAGGAACAGGTGCGATTACCCGTGTACTTGTTGAAACCAGCGATGGCAAAGGCGAGTGGAACACCATTGGTGTTCACGAGAACATCATTGCCGCATCTGCGATGGCTCTTGAAGATGCTTTGACCTTCGGTCTTCTGCGTCAAGGACGTAAACCCGAGTAATCTGTACCTATGTCCACGCATACATTAAATGATGTACGTGTTGCCTTTGAAAACAATTTACATACAAAACGTGATCTTTCTCTTCACACAATCCGCGCCTACGTTGGAGATCTCGAAAGCTTTTTCACTCACATAGAAGCTCTAGGTATCTCAGATCTACAGACGCTGGATATTTCACACATTCGTTCGTGGCTTGCAAATATTTCAGTAAAAGGTGGAGCGCGCACAACACTGGCTAGACGGGCAGTCACAATTCGATTGTTTACAAAGTGGGCACAGAAGAATGGGTATCTAACAAAAGATATTGGTATCACCTTGGCAACACCGAGGGGTCATCGTGTATTGCCAGATGTTTTAAATGTTAGTGATGCTAGAGATGTAATGGAGTCAATGGCGATGCGTGCCGGCGAAGAAGATTCACCAATTGCCATTCGAGACAGTGCGATGTTAGAAATTTTGTATGCAAGCGGTGCACGTGTTGCAGAATTATGTGGCCTTAATTTTGAAGATATCGATTATGAGCGCCAAGCAATTCGCGTACTTGGCAAAGGAAATAAAGAGCGATCAATCCCAATTGGCATTCCAGCTATGAAAGCTCTCAAGAATTGGATTGATAATGCACGCCCACAAATTGCTTCTGATAAATCCGGTTCAGCACTTTTCATAGGATTGCGCGGCAAGCGTATTGATCAGCGAACTGTGCGCACCGTTGTTTATGAAGCGCTCAGTGCAATCGAAGGATTAGAAAAATTAGGCCCCCACGCATTGCGGCATTCAGCAGCAACTCATCTTCTAGAAGGCGGCGCAGATCTTCGTACAGTGCAGGAAATATTGGGGCACGCATCCCTTGCAACAACTCAGATTTATACCCATGTTTCTACCGAACGTTTACAAAAGGCGTACAAGCAAGCCCATCCCCGCGCATAAAGAGTGGATTTTGCACTCCTGAACCTCAGGTAAGATTTCACCAGCACTAGAGCAATCTGGTGACTTCTCAGCACTCATTCGACTTAGTCGAAAATCATTTCGGTCCAGTTCGCTGGTAGATGACGAGTGCGACGGGTTTAACAAATTGTTAAACCATTAACCGAGCGGGTTATTTTTGCTAAGCAGAAATAACCTATGAAGGAGCACGCCATCATGGCTGTTGTAACAATGCGAGAACTCCTCGACAGTGGAGTCCACTTCGGACATCAGACACGTCGCTGGAATCCAAAGATGAAGCGCTTTATTTTCACAGAGCGCAATGGCATCTACATCATCGATATCCAACAATCACTTGCACTCATTGATAGCGCATACGAGTTTGTTAAAGATGTCGTTGCAAAGGGCGGACACGTTTTGTTCGTCGGAACAAAGAAAGCAGCACAAGAGCCAATCATCGCTCAAGCTGCACGAGTTGGAATGCCAACAGTGACTGAGCGCTGGCTCGGCGGTATGTTGACTAACTTTCCAACTGTTTACAAGCGTATTCAGCGCCTTAAGGAACTAGAAGCTCTTGAAGCAACTAATGACATGTTGCTTACAAAGAAAGAACTTCTCGTACTCCGTCGTGAGCGCGAAAAACTACACAAGAACCTTGATGGAATTCGCAACATGACTAAGTTGCCAAGTGCAATTTGGGTTGTTGACACCAAGAAAGAGCACCTAGCTGTTGCTGAAGCGAAGAAGCTCGGCATTCCAGTTATTGCAATCTTGGATACAAATTGCGATCCAGACGAAGTTGATTTCAAGATCCCAGGTAACGATGACGCAATCCGTTCAATCGGATTACTAACTCGAGTTATCACTGACGCTATTGCTGCTGGTCTCCAAGCCCGTTCTGCAGTTGTGAAAGAAGAAGCTAAGAGTGAGACTCCAGCAGTAGCTGCAGGCGAGCCATTGGCTGATTGGGAC
>JBEAYI010000136.1:0-3387 GCA_041159375.1 Actinomycetota bacterium | reverse complement strand
CTTCAGGGAGATATTTAAAGCGCCAGCTCCTGCTCCATCATCGCTTCGGGCAATGGAAGGTTTCCATGAAGTCGAAGGTCAATTAGATGCTGCGCAGCGCTGGTTGAAATCTCATCGCTTTCGATTTGTGCGCGATGGTAAGTCAATCGCTGCGGAAAAGGGTTATCTTCGCGAAACTGGAAACTTAGTCTTTCATCTCTCACTAATTGTGGTCTTGCTGGGAATCGCAGGAAGTTCAGTCTTTGGAATGCGTGGTGAAGCGATCATCAATGTGGGCGAGCGATTTATCAATACACCAACCAGTTATGACAATCTCACTCCTGGGCGATTCTTTTCAATTGGGAATCTGCCGCCATTTACTATCAAAGCAGATAACTTTGATGCGACATATAACCCCGAAACAAATGCTCCAGAAGATTACGTTCTCAATGTGACGACTCAAGACGGTGTTGATGGAGAATCTATTAAGAAAGTAGTGCGGGTAAATGAACCACTAACTTTTGGCAGTACACGCGTGTATCTACAAGCTAATGGCTACTCACCTCTCGTTACGGTGAAAGACAAGAGTGGCGAAGTGAAATTCGAAGGACCAGTTCCATTCTTGCCACAAGATTCCAACCTCACATCAATCGGTGCAATTAAAGTTCCTGATATGGAGCCACAAGTTGGATTTGTAGGTTCGTTCTTACCAACAGCTGCGCGCGACAAAGTACGTGGCGGCTTTTCATCATTTCCTGAACTACTTGATCCGAGACTTTTAGTTGCGGTGTGGACGGGAGATTTAAAGATGGATACCGGCGTCCCACAATCGGTGTATCGCATCGATACTGAAGATATGGAACGGATTGGATTGTGGGCGTTAANNNTTCCATCACATTCAATGGCGTGATTCCATGGGTAAATCTCCAAGTAGTACGCGATCCCGGGAAGCAATATGCGCTGTTTGGAAGTATTCTCGCCATTATTGGATTGATGGCTTCACTCTTTATTCGGCAACGACGAATCTGGGTACGTGAAGTGAATGGCAAACTTGAAATTGCTGGGCTAGCGCTCAATAGGTTGCCAGGTTTAGATGAAGAAATTAAGAAAATGGCGACCGAGATGAAGGAGGCGAAATGACTAAGACAGATTGGGCATATGTCTCTAATGATCTGGTTTATGGATCGCTCTTTATCTACACAATCGCTTTCATTCTCTATACCTATGAAACAGCCTTCGCCGTGCGCGCCAATAAAGAAGGCGCATCAAGTGCGATTGATCGCACCAAGACAGCAAAATCAAGTCGTATCGCCACAATAGTTTTCTTACTTGCCACTGCTGTCCTACTTCTCGGAGTTGTTGCGCGTGGAGTTTCTGCAAGCCGTGTGCCATGGAGCAACATGTATGAGTACTCCATTAGCGGAGCTTTAACTTTTGCACTGGCGTATCTGATTGTCGGGCGCAAATATGATCTGCGTTGGCTCGGACTTCCAATATCCATTGCAGTTCTGTTAATTCTTGGAACAGCTATTACCTTGCTCTACCGCCCCAGTGCACCACTTGTTCCTGCGCTGCAATCAACGTGGTTAGTGGTTCACGTCTTTGCGGCAATTCTTTCTGGTGGCGTCTTTCTACTTTCTAACACCATTGCTGCTACATATTTGTGGCTTGATCGCATGGAACGTAAAGGCGAGCGAACAGCTTTTGCAAAGCGCCTGCCGACACTCGAAGTGCTTGATCAACTTTCATATCGCTTAGTTGCATTTGTATTTCCATTGTGGACCTTTGCAGTTATTGCTGGTGCAATCTGGGCTGAAGCTGCATGGGGACGTTATTGGGGATGGGATCCTAAAGAGACCTGGGCGTTTATTACCTGGATCTTGTATGCCGCATATTTACATGCACGTGTGACGGCGGGCTGGAAGGGGCGTAAAGCGGCCTGGTTATGTTTATTGGCAGGCTCTACTTATTTGTTTAATTATGTTTACGTAAATGTTTGGGGCACAGGTCGCCACACATATTCTGGCTTGTAGAGTCTTTATGACTTACAAAGTTGAGTGCCATGAATTATCTCCTGACGAATGGTTAAGGCTGCGCGAGATTCGATTAGCTTCACTTCAAGATAGCCCTGACGCATTCGGGGGAAATCACCAACGTGAGAGTGAATTTAGCGAGCTAGAGTGGCGCGAACTATTCACTAAAAATACTTATCTTGTTGCGACGCTCAACGGAAAAGATATTGCGATGATGTTTTTAGAGAAATTGCGTGGAGATTTTGGGGCAACGTGCTGGGTTGGAGGATGTTGGAGCAATCCACAATATAGAGGCACTGGAGCGCTACGGGCGATGTTCAATTACGTTGATTCGGTTGCAGAAGAAAAAGGATGGCAGATTCAAGGCCTTGGAGTTTTTGTAGTCAATGAATCGGCTATTGCTGCGTATGAAAAACTTGGGTTTAAAGCGATGGGTGAAGTGCAAGAAAGTACGCGAAAGCCAGGCAATTTCTACCAGCGCTATAACTTACGTAAGAAATCTGGATTGTCGTCCGGTGGAACAATCTTGCCTTTACGACGACGGCGACCGTTTCCTTTGGGGCGACCAGCAATAATCCAGGCCAGAGAACTAGCCACGCCCATTTAGGAAGGCTTCTAATCTGATTTTCTGGGGTTCGCGAACAATCAATGATCGCAAAGATCATCAGCGCAAGAACGATGATTGTGGCGATGACTGCGATGCGGACCATGCAGGAATTTTACCGCGCAACCAGCAAGGCCGCGAAAGAAAGAGCGAGAGCGTAAATAATTTGAATTCGACCAGTCTTTGCTAGGAGATCTATGAGCGCAGTTCCGCTCGCGCCAGAATTAACAGCTCTTACCGACTTAGAAACAAGTGGCAGGGATAGAAGAGCAAGCAGATAGAAGAAAGAGAAGAACGTTAGAGCCACTGACATGGCGAGGGCAAAGAACATCAGCCACTTATATAAGTCGCGTGTTCCTTGATCCCCCATGACGACAGCAAGAGTCTTCTTATCTGCGCTCTTATCATTTTCTAGATCTCGCAGATTATTGAGAACCAAAATGGCGCAAGCCAGAGCGCCCATCGCGAAGGATGCAAGTAGAACTTCGCGGGAGATAGATTCAGTTTGTACGTAATAGGTTCCAACCGTTGCAACAACCCCAAAGAAGATAAAGACTGAAACTTCACCGAGCGCTTGATATCCATAAGGTTTAGGACCACCGGTGTATGTCCACGCTGCGAGGATGCAGATAGCGCCAAGAAGGACTAGTAACCATGAAGTGCGTGAAGCCAGAATCAACCCAGCAATTGCAGCGATCGCGAAGGAGATAAACGCAGCTTTCTTTACCGAGCCTGGGGTTGCAGCCCCAGATCCAACAAGTCGCATCGGGC
>JBEAYI010000040.1:0-6411 GCA_041159375.1 Actinomycetota bacterium | reverse complement strand
CAGTATATTTTGGTGAAGGAACTTGTTGGCAGTGCACAAGAAGGCTTAGCACCGGCTGAATTATGCGTTGTAGGCGATGCCGATCAATCAATCTACGGATTCCGTGGCGCAACAATTCGAAACATTCTTCAATTTGAGCTGGATTATCCGAACGCTACGACCGTCTTGCTCGAACAAAACTATCGTTCAACTCAAAACATACTTTCAGCCGCAAATGCTGTCATTACAAAAAATGAAGGTCGCAAAGAGAAAAATCTGTGGTCCGAAGAAGGTGCTGGCGCTCCACTGATTGGATACGTTGCAGAATCAGAACACGATGAAGCTGAGTTTATAAAAGATGAAATACGTGAATTACAACGTAATGGCCAATCCGAACCAGGGGATACTGCAATTTTTTATCGTACTAATGCACAGTCTCGTGTTTTTGAAGAAGTCTTTATGCGTTCTGCCCTGCCATACAAAGTAGTTGGAGGACTTCGGTTCTACGAACGTAAAGAAATTAAAGATCTATTGGCGTATTTACGAGTGCTCGCTAATTTAGAAGATGAAATTTCGCTACGAAGAATCATTAACGTTCCAAAACGTGGAATCGGTGATCGGGCAATTGAGTGCGTAGATCTTCACGCACAAGCCAACAACCTTTCTTTCTGGAGTGGTTTATCTCAATCTGAGCAAGCACCTGGAATGCCTCATCGAGCAGCACAATCCGTTAAAGAGTTTGTATCGATGATGGTTGCCTTGCGCACATTGGTTGAAGCCAAGACACGTCCATCTGTAATCATCGAAGCAATTCTTGAGCAATCAGGTTTACTGACTGAGTTATCGTCAAGCACAGATCCACAAGATGAAGTACGCGTAGAAAACCTTAAGGAATTAGTAGCAGTTTCAATGGAGTACGAAGAAAGACCATTTGAAGAATTAGGCGAAGATGAAGAGATTTCACTGGCTGGATTTCTCGAAAAAGTCTCACTGGTTGCAGACGCGGATGAAATTCCAGAAGGTGAAGATCATGGAGGAGTCGTAACACTAATGACTCTGCACACTGCAAAAGGTTTGGAGTTCCCAACAGTATTTCTCACGGGAATGGAAGATGGAATATTTCCACATTCACGAACACTCGGCGAGAAAGATGAAATCGAAGAAGAGCGACGTCTTGCATATGTTGGTCTTACACGCGCAGAAAAGCGACTCTATATTTCTCGCGCGGAGTATCGATCCTCATGGGGATCGCCAACATATAACCCAGCGTCACGTTTCCTTGATGAAATTCCTGAAGGTGTAATCGAGTGGAGAAATCACGGTGGTGCATCTTCATCACTATCGCCATCACTTGTTCGCAAGCCTCGCTCCGCAACTGCGCCACCACCACGTCCAACCGGAAAGAAAAGCACTGCAATGCAATTAGCAGTGGGCGAGCGTGTGTCACATGACACATTTGGACTCGGAACAGTTGTGGCCATCGCAGGTGAAGGAGATAAGTCCGAAGCCACCATAAACTTCGGGCAGTACGGAGAGAAGCGATTACTGCTGCGTTATGCACCAGTTGAGAAGCTCTAGTATTAGCAAATACTTTTTAACGATATGACTGGAGTTTTCTGTGGATCTCTTTGAATACCAAGCTCGAGATCTCTTTGAAAAACACGGAGTACCTGTACTTGCAGCTGCTATTGCTACAACTCCCGAACAAGCACACGATGCCGCAGCAAAAATTGGCGGAAAAGTAGTTGTTAAAGCCCAAGTAAAAGCTGGCGGCCGTGGAAAAGCTGGCGGAGTTAAGGTTGCAGAAGATGCAGCTGAAGCAAAAGAAAAGGCAAGTGCAATTCTTGGTATGGATATTAAGGGTCACACTGTTCGTACGGTGATGATTGCCCAAGCAGCGCCAATTGATTCCGAGTATTACTTAGCAATTTTATTAGATCGATCTAATCGAACATTTCTTGTAATGGCATCTGTTTCAGGTGGAATGGATATCGAAGAAGTAGCACATACTGCTCCCGAAAAACTGGCAAAGATTCCAGTGGATGCAAATCTTGGAATCAGTACGCAAAAAGCAAAAGAAATTGTCGCAGCTGCAGCTTTTCCAGCAGATGTCGCACCGCAAGTTGAAGCAGTGCTCTTAACTTTGTGGAAAGTTTTTCAATCCGAAGATGCAACTCTTGTAGAAGTAAACCCACTCGTAAAAACAGTAGATGGCAAGATCATCGCCCTTGATGGAAAAGTTACATTGGATGACAATGCAGGATTTAGACATCCAGACCACGAAGCGCTTATTGATCATGCGGCAACAAATGCTTTAGAAGCTGCAGCCAAAGAGAAAGATCTCAACTACGTAAAACTTGATGGACAAGTTGGAATTATTGGCAATGGCGCAGGTCTGGTAATGAGCACACTCGATGTCGTTGCATACGCAGGGGAAAAATTCGGGGGAGTCCGCCCAGCAAACTTCTTAGATATTGGTGGTGGAGCATCAGCACAAGTGATGGCCGATGGTCTCTCAATTATTTTGGGTGACTCAGATGTGAAGAGTGTTTTTGTGAATGTGTTTGGCGGAATCACTGCTTGTGATGCTGTCGCTAACGGAATTGTTCAAGCGCTCGAATTGCTCGGCACAAAAGCCACAAAGCCAATCGTTGTTCGACTAGATGGAAATAATGTCATTGAAGGACGTGCAATCTTGAAAGCAGCCGCCCATCCGTTAATTGAGCAAGTAGACACTATGGATGGAGCAGCAAATCGCGCTGCAGAATTGGCGGCTAAGTAATGTCTATTTTTCTCAATGAAAAAAGTCTTGTCATTGTCCAAGGAATGACTGGCGCAGAAGGAACTAAACACACAAAGCGCATGTTGGCATCTGGCACCAAAGTTGTAGGTGGAGTTACACCAGGCAAAGGCGGCCAGAGCGTTGATATTGATGGTCACAATCTTCCAGTTTTTAACACAGTTGCAGAAGCAATGAGTGCAACTGGTGCCAACACATCTGTTGTATTTGTTCCTCCAAAGTTTGCAAAGGCTGCAGTGATTGACGCAATCGATGCGGCCATGCCACTGGTTGTTGTAATCACTGAAGGCATTCCAGTTCATGACTCTGCAAGCTTTTATGCTCATGCAGTAACTAAAGGAACAACACGAATTATTGGTCCAAACTGTCCAGGTCTTATCAGTCCCGGAAAATCAAATGTAGGAATCATTCCTGCAGACATCACAGTCAGCGGTCCTATTGGTTTAGTTTCAAAATCTGGAACGCTGACATATCAAATGATGTACGAATTACGCGATATTGGTTTTAGTACTGCAGTTGGAATTGGTGGAGATCCAGTTATTGGAACAACTCATATCGATTGCTTACGAGCTTTTCAAGATGATCCAGAAACCAAAGCAATCGTCATGATTGGTGAAATTGGCGGTGACGCTGAAGAGCGCGCTGCTGCATTCATTAGCGAGTACGTAACTAAACCTGTTGTTGGTTATGTTGCAGGATTTACAGCACCTGAAGGAAAAACAATGGGTCACGCTGGCGCAATAGTTTCGGGTTCATCAGGAACCGCGCAAGCAAAGAAAGATGCGCTAGAAGCAGCTGGCGTAAAAGTTGGAAAAACACCAAGTGAGAGCGCGCAATTAATGCGCGCAATATTGGGACGCTAATTTTCATGTTTCAACGTGTCCTATGGGTCTCGTTGTCACAAGTTCTACGTAGCGTCGCACTCGTGCTGCTACCAATAGCATTTTTATCATTAATTGCTTGGGCAACAGCGGGAAGCATTACCGGAAACACATCTGATCCAATTCGCGCAGCAATGTGGGTTTGGTTGGGTGCACACAACATTCCTTTTGCCCTAAGCATTCCGCCAGCAGGAGTTCAAGGATTTTTGTCCTATCTACCTCTCGGCGCCTTGGTCTTCCCTTTTATAGCAATAAGAAGTTCATTTTCGCGAATCGTGGATCGCTTAGATAGAGAAACTAATCTTGTAAATATTGCCCGAGTGCACTTCACAATTATTTATTGTCTTATTGCAGAACTTTTAATCTTCATATCTAAGACAGAAGCAATACGTCCTGTTTGGTATTTCGCAATTGCAATATTGATTCCAGGTGTTTACTTAACAACTTTAACTGTCGGCAAGAAAGTAACTCTGACTCAACCCGTTAACTTTGGAACTCGGATCGTCGCTTTATTGCTAGCCATTAGCGCGATATTTCTCTCTATCTCTCTATTCATTAACCTTTCTACGGTTCGAGACCTCATCACAGTTTTGCGCCCAGGCATTATTGGTGGGGTATTGCTGCTGCTGATTAACATTGTTTATCTTCCAAATGCAGCAGTAGCGAGTATGGCGTACTTAAGCGGAACAGGTTTTGGAGTAGGAGAGAACACACTTGTATCACCACTCGAACATAGCGTTGCGCAAATCCCAGCTCTGCCAATTCTGGGCGCACTTCCAACCACAGAACATCCGCAATTTCTCTTCTCCATTTTCTTTTTTGTGATGGCAGGTGCTCTACTTGCAAGTTGGACCATTGCATTAAAAACAAAAGTTTTGTGGCAAAGTTATTTTGTCAGTATTGCCAGCATCTTTGTTCTTACATACTTCTCCAGCGGATCTTTACTCACGCAAGAAATGTCTACCGTTGGACCTTCACTATGGAAATTTCCATTGAGCGTTGCAATTGAAATGGGTATTGGTATTGCACTTGCCATCTTGATTCCACAGATTTCATTACCAAGTCGAAAAAATAAAATTGATGGATAGCCGCAAGAAAATACGCAGAGCTCTCATAAGCGTTTATGACAAGAATCGTTTAGAGGAAATTGGCAAGGCGCTCACTACTTCTGGTGTTGAGATTTTATCGACTGGCTCAACAGCTAAGACTCTTGCCGCAGCAGGTATCCCCGTAACCGAAGTCAGCACGGCCACAGGCTTTCCTGAAATCATGGATGGAAGAGTAAAAACACTTCATCCAAATATTCATTCAGGAATTCTGGCTGACCAAAACAACTCCGAACATATGTCTGCAATCAAAGATTTAGGAATTGAACCTTTTGATTTGATCGTTATTAACTTGTATCCATTTGCAGACACAATTGCTTCAGGGGCATCCTTTGTTGAGTGCATTGAACAAATCGACATCGGTGGTCCAACTATGTTGCGCGGTGCTGCAAAGAATTATGGTTCTGTCGCAGTAATTTCAAATACCGATCAATATGACCATTTACTTGCAAGCATTGCAGCGGGTGGATTTACTAGTGAGGAACGCCAACAGCTAGCACTAGAAGTTTTTAGAACAACTGCCGAGTATGACTTAACAATTGCAAACTGGCTTGGACAAAATTCTCAAAGCGAACTACCCGAATGGTTCGGAAGGATTTTTACAAAAGAGAATTCACTTCGTTATGGAGAAAATCCTCATCAAGATGGCGCGATTTATCGTGGTGGTCCAGAAGGAATAGTTCAAGCCAAACAATTACATGGCAAGGAAATGTCATTTAATAATTACTCGGATGCAGATGCAGCTTGGCGTGCCGCTTACGATCACACAGGACCATGCGTAGCCATCATTAAGCACGCCAATCCATGCGGAATTGCAATTGGAAAAGATATTGCTGATGCGTACACAAAGGCACACGAATGCGACTCAGTTTCAGCATTTGGGGGAGTAGTCGCGGCTAATCGAATTGTGACAACCCAGATGGCTCAAGCATTATCGGAAGTATTTACAGAAGTTCTGATTGCACCTGGTTATGAAAGTGCTGCGCTAGATATTCTCACTCAGAAATCTTCTATTCGTATTCTCGAATGCATTCCGATGACTACGTCTCCTTTAGAGTTACGTCCCGTTAGCGGTGGAATGTTGCTACAAGAAGTTGATGCAATTAACGCGCCTGGCGATTCCTCTTCCGCATGGAAACTAGTGGCAGGATCACAGGTGAATGCAGAAACCATGAAAGATCTTGAATTCGCATGGCGTGCAATCCGTTCTGTAAAAAGTAATGCAATTCTTCTTGCAAAAAATGGCGCAAGCGTTGGTGTTGGTATGGGTCAAGTAAATCGCGTTGATAGTGCCGAATTAGCAGTCAAACGTGCCGGTGATCGCGCTGCAGGAAGTGTTGCCTCTAGTGATGCATTTTTTCCATTTACCGATGGTCTTCAAATACTTATCAGCGCCGGAGTTACAGCGGTTGTTTCACCTGGTGGAAGTGTTCGCGATGAAGAAGTTATTGCCGCAGCAAATCACGCTGGAATTAGCTTGTATTTCACAGGTACACGGCATTTCTCACATGCCTAAATTCCAATAAGATACGAGCATGACCGCAACTATTCTCGATGGCAAGGCACTGGCAGCATCAATTAAGAAAGATCTAGCTGCTCGAGTCGTTGAGTTAAAGAAAAAAGGAATTACACCAGGGCTCGGAAC
>JBEAYI010000039.1:0-6724 GCA_041159375.1 Actinomycetota bacterium | reverse complement strand
CAGGTTTGGTTTATGCAGCATATAAATCAGCAGGACTCGGTTGGCCAAATTGGGATCGACTTAACTCAGCGCTTTACTCTGGCTATACAAAGCACGTTAGCCTCAATGAACTAGTCCCAGGTGATTTACTTTTCTATTCTTATAAAGGAACGATTTCAACGATTCACCACATCACTATTTATGCAGGCGGCGGCATGATGTGGGAAGCGAATTCAAAAGGCAAAGGTTTGTTGTACTCAAATATCTACAGCATTAAGGGGCTTATGCCATTTGGTGGTCGGGTCTAGTCTTAGGACATGTCTGCCAATACCGTTGCGATTCGCTCGACAGTTCGTAACGCACTAAAAGATTGCACCGCTGGCGATTTAATTTTGGTGGCTGTCTCAGGCGGTGCGGATTCACTAGCACTTGCACATGCACTTAGTTTGGAAGCACCAAAACTGGCACTGCGGGTTGAAGGCGTCACAATTGATCATCAATTGCAATCTCAATCTTCGGTGCAAGCAGAAAAAGTTGTTGCAGCGCTAGCGAAAATGGGAATTGAAAAAACACATGTCATCAAAGTAGAAGTTGAGATTACTGATGGCCTCGAAGCATCCGCTCGTCGTGCTCGTTATGCAGCACTTGATAGTTGCGCGGAACAAACTGGAGCAACATCTGTTTTTCTTGGACACACTCGAGATGATCAATCCGAAAGTGTTTTACTGGGATTGGCTCGTGGATCTGGCGCACGTTCTTTATCTGCAATGGCAATGCGAAACGGAAAATATGTACGTCCGCTTCTTGCAATCACACGCGAAGAAACTTTAGGTGCGTGCGCCGAAGCACACCTAGATCCTTGGGATGATCCACACAATGCGGATAAAACTTTTACACGTGTTCGTGTGCGACATGATGTGATTCCTAATTTAGAAAAAAACTTAGGACCAGGAATTTCCGCAGCACTTGCTCGTACTGCATCGTTACTGCGCGATGACGCTGATGCACTTGACCAATTAGCAGAGCAAGAATTTGCGGCACACGATGCACTCTCTTTAGACGTTTCTCGTCTTGAGAAATTACCTAAGGCGATTCGTACTCGAGTTCTTCGGATGGCCATTTATGCAGCGGGCGCTCCAACAGGGTCCCTCAGCGCCGATCACATCGCCCCAATTGAGGCGTTAATCACCGAGTGGAGCGGGCAAGGCCCGTCTGATCTTCCCGGCGGTGTGAGAGTTAGCCGAATTTCGGGCAGACTTTCGCTCTCGCGGTAGGCCAACCACCGCCGGCCACTTAGAAGGAGCACATCTTGGATCTCAGCGCAGTTTCAAAAGATATTGAACGCGTCATTGTGAGCGAAGAAGATTTGCAAAAAAGAATTAAAGAATTAGCTGCGCAAGTAGATAAAGATTACGAAGGTAAAGATCTTTTATTACTCGGTGTTCTAAAGGGCGCAGTAATGGCTGTTGCGGATCTTTCACGTGCAATGCAACGCCACGTTGAAATGGATTGGATGGCTGTTTCTTCTTACGGTTCCGGAACAAAATCAACCGGTGTTGTTCGCATCCTTAAAGATTTAGATCGAGATATCACTGGCCGCAATGTTTTGATTATCGAAGACATTGTTGACACAGGTTTGACGCTGTCATGGCTCAAAGCTAACCTCGAATCACGAGGCGTCGGAAACGTTGAGATTCTTACAATTCTTCGCAAACCAGAGGCTGCGCAAGTAGAAGTTGATGTTAAGTATGTTGGTTTTGATATTCCAACTGATTTCGTAATCGGTTACGGATTAGATTTTGATGAGAAGTACCGCAACCTTCCATTTATTGGTGTGCTTGCTAAGCACATGTACTCCTAGGAGAGCACGTAATGTCGCAAGCAAAGAAACCAAGTTCACTTAAATTGCCTAAGAAGGCAGCTAAGCCTGGACCGAAGAAACAGTTGACTCGTTCACAAAGAATTCTTCGTGGACCACTGTTTTGGATTATTGCTGCCATTGTTGCCGTCACAGTTTTTGGTCAAGTAACAAATGCTGGAAATCAGTACACGCAAATCAAAACTTCAGAGGCACTCGATGCAATTTCTAAATCAGATGTTGATTCAGCTGTTCTGATTGATAAGGATCAGAAACTTCGCCTCGAACTAAAATCTGGCAAAACAATTAATGGTTCAAGCAAAGTAGTTGCGTCATATGTTGTTCGCCAAGAACCAACAGTTATTGATGCACTAACTGGAAACCCACCTCCAAAGGGTTGGACAGTTGAAGTTCCAAAACAATCACTCTTTATGACTTTCCTCTTTTCATTTGCACCAATTTTGTTAATTGGTCTGCTCTTCTTCTTCATGATGAGTCAGGCGCAAGGCGGCGGAAAAGTATTTTCATTTGGTCGCTCACGCGCGAAGTTACAAGATCCAGATGTTCCACAAACTACATTCGCCGATGTTGCAGGGGCGGATGAAGCTATTGCTGAACTTCGAGAGATTAAAGACTTCTTAGCTAATCCACCTAAGTACGCAGCAATTGGCGCGAAGATTCCAAAGGGCGTTTTGTTGTATGGCCCTCCAGGAACAGGAAAGACACTTCTTGCGCGCGCTGTTGCCGGAGAAGCAGGCGTTCCTTTCTACTCAATTTCTGGATCTGACTTTGTTGAAATGTTTGTTGGTGTTGGCGCTGCTCGAGTGCGCGATTTGTTTACACAAGCAAAACTTCATGCACCAGCAATTGTTTTCGTAGATGAAATTGATGCAGTTGGTCGCCAACGCGGTACAGGTATGGGTGGCGGACATGATGAACGCGAACAGACACTTAACCAATTACTCGTTGAGATGGATGGCTTTGAAGCAAATGGTTCAGTCATTCTTATTGCAGCAACAAACCGCCCAGATGTTTTAGATCCTGCGTTATTACGTCCAGGTCGTTTTGATCGCCAAATTGCAGTTGATCGCCCAGATCTCAAGGGTCGCGAAGAAATTCTTAAGGTGCATGCAAAGGGCAAGCCACTTGCTAAAGATGTAGAACTGCTTTCATATGCACGTCGCACACCAGGATTTACTGGTGCAGACCTTGCAAATGTTCTTAACGAAGCAGCGCTTTTAACTGCACGCGAAGAGAAGAAAGTAATTTCTCATACCGAATTAGATGAAGCAATTGATCGCGTGATGGCTGGTCCACAACGTAAATCTCGCATCATGTCTGATGATGAGCGTCGCGTTACTGCCTATCACGAAGCTGGTCACGCACTTGTTGCATATGCGTTGCCACATACAGATCCTGTTCACAAAATTACAATCATGCCTCGTGGTCGAGCCCTTGGTTACACAATGGTCTTGCCAGATGATGACAAGTACTCAACAACACGTAATCAATTACTGGATCAATTGGCGTATTCACTCGGTGGTCGCGCAGCCGAAGAGTTGATCTTCCATGATCCATCAACTGGTGCATCCAATGACATTGAAAAGGCCACTGCTCTAGCTCGCGCAATGGTTACGCAATACGGAATGACCGAAGCAATTGGTGCAATCAAACTAGGCGCAGATTCTTCCCAGCCATTTATGGGTCGCGACTTTGGTCATCAACGTGATTACTCAGAAAACGTTGCAGCAATTGTCGATGCCGAAATCCGCAAACTCATTGAGAATGCGCACCATGAAGCCTACGAATTATTGGTAGAAAACCGCGTAACTCTTGATGCGATGGTCTTAGCACTTCTCGAGAAAGAAACTCTTAATAAAGAAGAGATCATCAAGATTTTCAAGAAGATCAAGAAGCGCGACGGACGTCCAGCATGGACTGGTTCTTCAACGCGCATTCCATCTCGCATTCCACCAGTAGATGTTCCAGCGCGTATCGAAAGTGCGCCGGATGAAGTTAAGAAGCGCACCACTCGTACAAAGAAAAACGAAGAATGAGTGGAATAAGCCCGGCATCAATGGGCCCACATGATGGTCGTGCACTTCATGAATACGATCACGAACGTGCAGAGCGCGCAGTAAAAGAGTTACTGCTTGCTATCGGTGAAGATCCAGAGCGCGAAGGTTTAAAAGAAACGCCTGCGCGGGTCGCACGTGCGTTTAAGGAAAACTTTGCTGGCTTGTGGCAATCACCAAATGATGTTCTGACAACTACCTTTGATATCGGTCACGAAGAGCTTGTGATTATTCGAGACATCGAAGTGTTTTCACATTGCGAACACCACTTGACTCCTTTCCACGGTGTTGCACACGTTGGATATATCCCAAGTGGAAAAATCACTGGGCTTTCTAAAGTTGCACGTCTAGTTGATTTATTTGCACGACGTCCACAAGTTCAAGAGCGCCTCACATCTCAAATTGCTGACGCGATGGTTGAAATCTTGGATGCAGCGGGTGTGATCGTAATTATCGAATGCGAGCACCTGTGCATGTCAATGCGCGGTGTTAGAAAATCAGAAGCACGCACTGTGACAAGTGCTGTGCGCGGAATCTTGCGTGATGCAGCAACTCGCGCCGAAGCAATTAGCTTAATTACAAATCGGTAAATCCCATGTTGGTCATGGGGATTTTAAATCTCACACCTGATTCATTTGCCGATGGCGGTCGCCATAACTCATTTGAAGCAGGCGTTGCACGCGGACTCGAAATGATTGCCGAAGGCGTTGACATCATTGATATCGGCGGTGAATCAACTAGACCAGGTGCGGATCGAATTAGTGCTGAAGAAGAACAAGCACGCGTACTGCCTGTAATTGCAGAGCTTGCAAAGAGTGGCGTGAAGATAAGCATCGACACAATGCGCGCAGATACTGCTGAAAAAGCAGTACAAGCAGGAGCTGCAATAGTTAATGATGTCAGCGGTGGTTTATCGGATCCCGCAATGTTTGCGACTGTAAAGAAGTTAGGTGTTCCGTACATTCTTATGCACTGGCGCGGTGAATCAAAAGATATGAATTCACGTGCGATTTATACAGATGTTGTCACTGATGTGATTTCAGAGATTAATTCACAAATAGATGCAGCCCTTGATGCCGGCATAAACAAATCACAGATCATTATTGATCCAGGTTTGGGCTTTGCAAAAGATGCTGACCACAATTGGGAGATATTGAGAAATCTCAAGGCGTTTACTTCTATGGGCTATCCAGTATTAATCGGCGCTTCACGTAAACGATTCTTAGGTGGAGATAATCCCGACGAACGCGAAGCGGCAACAATTGAATTAACTAAAACTCTTGTACCCCAAGGTATCTGGGGCGTTAGAGTTCATAGCGTGAAACCACACGTTGATGTCATTGCAGGTGCCAAGTGAATGATCTGATCACAATCACTGGCATCAAAGCATTTGGCTACCATGGCGTTTTCGAACACGAGGCAGTTAACGGACAAGATTTCTTTGTTGATGTCGAACTGCGAGTGAATTTAGATAAAGCCAGTGCAAGTGATGATCTAAAAGACACGGTTGATTATGGTGCGATTACGGATGCAGTTGTCTCAGAAATTACAGGCGAACGAGTGCAATTAATCGAGCGTTTGGCTGGCCGCATTGCAGATCGTGTACTCACTGAAGATGCGCGAATCAAAAGCGTTGCGATTACTGTGCACAAACCAAGTGCACCAGTGAGTGCACCCGTCACAGATATAACAGTCAGGATTGATCGCACACGATGAGAGCAGTTGTTGCACTGGGTGCAAACCTTGAAGAACCACGCAAAGCAATTGAATTAGCAGTCGAATTACTTAAGCAATCAACTGATGTCATCGCTATTTCATCGATGTATGAAACAGCCCCTGTCGGCGGCCCAGAACAAGATAATTACATTAACGCCGTAGTTACACTCGAAAGTGAATTACCGGCTGCAGATTTGTTGGCGTTATTACACGGCATTGAAAAGAGCATGGGACGTGTGCGTGATGAACGTTGGGGTCCACGAGTAATTGATCTTGATTTAATTCAATACGGAACTCTTTTATCCAAAAGTGAAGAGTTAACGTTGCCCCACCCACGTGCACATGAACGTCGCTTTGTTCTAGAACCATGGCACGAAATAGATGCCGACGCTTTGTTGCTTACGCACGGGCGAATCGACCAACTTTTGGAGCAATTGCCTCCATCGCTTTAGAATTAACCCATCATCGCCCGGTACCTGAAAGGACTGGAGCCACAAGATGAAGATCGCAGTAACAGCTAAAGAGCTAACAGTCGATGGCGCATGCGCATTTGTTCCAACAATGGGCGCACTACACGCCGGTCACGCATCCCTTATAAAGAAAGCACGCGAATATAGCGACACCGTTGTTGTCAGTATTTTTATTAACCCACTGCAATTTGAGAATAAAGATGATTTAGCAAAGTATCCGCGCACACCAGAATTTGATATCACCAGAATTTGATATCGAGCTTGCTTCACAAGCAGGCGCAACTCATTTGTGGTTGCCAACAGTTGATGAGATTTATCCAGGAGAAGTTCAAAAGATTTCTGCGGGTGCACTCGGTGATATTTATGAGGGCGTAAAACGTCCTGGTCACTTTGATGGAGTGCTTACTGTTGTAAATAGATTATTTGAATTAGTAAAACCACAGTGGGCGATATTCGGAGAAAAAGACTTTCAACAACTAACACTGATTAAATCCATGAAATCAGATGTTGAAATTATTGGCGCACCGACTATTAGAGATACAGATGGTTTGGCTCTATCTTCTAGAAATGTTCGGCTTTCAGATCCAAAGGCTGCATTAGTTATCTATCGTGCACTACTTGCTGCA
>JBEAYI010000038.1:0-6825 GCA_041159375.1 Actinomycetota bacterium | reverse complement strand
ACTGATTCAAAGGGAACTTCGATGGCAGCAGGTGTGCGATTGGCGTATTCACTGCTCAGCCATGCCTTCTTAAGATCTTCGAGTTTTCCATCTTCTTCAATCGGATCGAAATAATCCATATATGTGTCATCAAATAAAGTCATCGCACTAAATTGTTTTTCTACCCACATATGGAACTCAGTTCCGCGGCGTGAATATGGATCTTGCGAACGTGGAACTGGTCTGCGAATTGCTAGTGCTAGCGCTTCTGGATCTTCGTGCAGTGCAACTAGCGTCGATGTTGAAATACGAGATGGCAGTGCCACTTCAATAGAACCTGAGCTACGAAGTTTTACTTCTGCAATTAAAGCTTGCGCATCATGAATCCAAGAATCAACAACTTCATCGCTTGCTGCTTTTAGTGAATGCGCTGAAGACTTCTGCACTAAAGCAACCGCTGCATCGAACTCTGCACGTCGATCACCGAGAGGATCACGTGGCCAATAACCAGTGTCTGGATTAACTTCAACTGGGTTGCGCACGCCATCTTCTGGTGCTGGTGTTTCGCTCAACAAAACTCCACCACGTTCGTGCGCAACATTTGCAACGTGAGTAAATAACTCTGATGGGTCAACAGACTTTGCACCTTCTCGCCACCAAGATGTTGTGCAGAGCAGGTGTGTTCTTGCACGTGTCACGGCAACATAGCCCAATCTAATTTCTTCTTGTTTTTTGATTGCGCTACATGATTTTGCATAAGCGCTAATAATTTTGCCCGCTTCACTATCTTTTGTGCACTGCGCCAAAGAAAAGACCGGCAACTCATCGCCATCGCCTCGTAGTGCAAATGGAATCTGTCGCTCATTAGTAATCCAATTATCTGGATCGTTGGTGTTATTACTTGGGAAAGTTCCTTCCGCTAATCCAGGAACTGCAACAAAATCCCATTCGGCACCCTTTGCTGTGTGAACAGTTAAGAGTTGAACAACATCACTGCGCACTTCAGGAGCCCCAGATTTAAGTCCGCCCTCTTTCTTTGATGTCACATCTAGCCACTCAATGAAAGCTGAGATGCTGCCACCGCTGCGTGCAAACTTTGAGGCTTCATCTAAGAATCTTTCGAGGTGGCGACGCCCATTGCGAGTGCCATCGCGCAGCGAAACTTCAAGATCAAGGTTTAGGTAATTTTCGATCTCTGTTATCAAATCAATTATTGATCCACCCGCACGTGATCGCAAGCGACGTAGGTCTGCGGCAAATCGGGAAAGACGTGTAAATCCAACCTCACTAAATAGCGCACGGCTCTCTTTATCACATTGATCAATCTCATCTAGGGCGTCAATGAGCGAACCAATAAACAAGTCATCAGCTTCGGCAGAGTCGGGGTTTCCTGCTGCAATCTTTGCGATAAATGAGTGCGAATCTTCGTGTCCCTCTTTTGCGCGCTTTCTAGAGTACGCACCGAGTGCTGCAATATCTTTTGCGCCAAGTGCTAAACGTGGGCCAGTCAGATGGCGCATTAACGCGGTTCCGGCTTCTGGATTTGTAACAACTTTCATGAGAGCTAAAACATCTGCAACTTCTGCAATATAAATTAAGCCGCCAACACCAATAACTTCTACTGGGATATTGCGTGCACAGAGCGCGCTTTCAATAATTGAAATCTGCGAACGCTTGCGAACCAAGACTGCAAATGAAGTGCGCTTATCTTCATCCTTTGCCATTCGCTCCGGCGCAAACCAGTGCTTGTGGAAATACTCGCTAATCCCCTGTGCTTCGGCATCCAGTGTTTCAAATACACCATATGCAATCTCGCCTTCGCCGGCTGTATCGCGCGGACGCAGCGGATCAACTCGAACACTGGAAGTTGAGCGAATCTGATCTGAAATTGAGTTAGCAATTTCTAGAATCTTTTTATCGTTTCTAAAGGTAATTGAGAGATTAAATAATTCAGCACCGCTCTGTTCCGCGCTCTTTGGGAAATACTTTGCAAATGTTCCGATAGTGCCGGCAGATGCACCGCGCCATGTATAAATCGCTTGGCATGGATCACCAACTGCCATAACAGGATGTCCGCCTCCATACAGCGCCGACAACATGCGAACCTGTGATTGCGACGTATCTTGATATTCATCAAGCAAAACCACTTTGTACTTAGCACGTTCTAGTTCGCACGCCTCCGGAAACTTCTCTGCAATATCTGCAGCAATCGACATATGATCATCGAAGGAGAGTTGGCCATCATCGCGGCGACGTTTAATGAACTCTTCAACCATGGGCAGAATTGCAATTCTCTGTCTTGCGATGCGGCCTATTTTTCGTACTTCTTCATTACTGGTACCGCCAAGGCGTTGAAGTTCGGCGAGTGTTTTTTCATCTTCGCGGCGAATAGATTCAAATGAAACTTGGTGTTCTAGAACTAGTTTGGCAAGGCCGATAACGTCATCAATAACCGTTGTAACTGCGCTTTCATTTGTGAACTCTTCATCTGGCCAATTGCGTACGACATCGGATGCTAATTGCCAAAGCGCGGCATCGCCTAGTGGATCACTGGTTGCATCTATTCCTAAACGAATTGCATGTTCGCTCAGAATTCGACCGGCATATGAGTGATAGGTCGTTATTGCAGTATCGAGAGCGATGTTTTTATCTAAAAGTCCAGCTTCTTTTAATTGGCGCAAGCGCTTGCGTACACGAATAGATAATTCACCGGCAGCTTTTCGAGTAAAGGTAAGTCCCAAGATTTCATCGGGGCGAACAATCTTGTTTGCAACTAACCACAAAACGCGCGCACTCATTGTTTCGGTTTTACCAGAACCTGCACCAGCGATAACAACTGCTGGTTCGAGAGGTGCGCTAATGATTGCAATTTGTTCTGGAGTTGGGTCTGACACCTTTGGGTCTACGGTGCGAAGAGCTTTTGCAATCTCTAATGGAGAAATCATTCGATCACCGTGCGCCCTTCTGCCTTAATTGGGCACGAACTCTTTACGGGGCACTCTTTGCATCGGCTATTAGTCGCTGCCACAAATTGCGCAGCGCCCATGGATTGCGCAATATTTTCTATTTCAGCGCGAGCTTCTTCAAGATCGATTACACCTTGTTCGCGTGAAGAAATCTTTTGTACGTCATGGCCTAAATAGATTAGCGCCGCACCACTTGATGTTGTGCTCGCATGTTGCGCTGTAAATCCACCTTCGGCAACAGCAATTTGATAACTCTTGAGTTGTAAGTTTTGTTCCGCTTTTTCATAAGAAATTGGAGTTTTGCTCGTTTTAAAATCGATAACAAAGAGATTGCCAGCTGAATCAACTTCAAGTCTGTCTACAGTTCCTCGAATGCGGGCTTTGCCGACTGTGACATCAAAACCTAATTCGACACCAACTACTTCACGTTCGTGCTTCATGTGATATTTCATGAATCGAGTGATCATCGCGATTGCTTTTTCTTGAGATGTTTTGCTTACCCAGCCTTCTTGCGGATCAATTAAGTTCCATGACTTCTTAAGCTTTTCGACAAGCACTGCTTCAGTGATTCCTTCTTCTTGCACCATCAGCGCTGCGAATGCGTGTATTGCTGAACCCAAAACTTGAGCGATGCTATCTCCATCGGTTCCGCCGCTTTTCTCTAAGAACCATTTCATTCCGCACTCAGTAAAGCTTTCTGCGCTACTTGGCGAAACTGCTACTGGAGTATTTACGGGAGATATAGGTTCGGTCGTACTTAATTGCGCAACGCCAGTCCAGCTCTGTGGGTCTGCACTGTGGATTCCGGATTCGCTAAGAGATTTAATAATTGCGGCTGCATCCGTTGCTTTTTCACTCTGTAGTGATGAACGTAAATCAGCTACCAGTGCTGCAGTTGTGATGGGTCTTGGTAAAACATATTGCGGCAGTGATTCGCTAGAAGTATTGAGAATCGAATCTGTAATTTCTTCGAAGAATTGTGAAGGTTGATCATCTTCGTGAGCAACGCAGGTAATAAACATTGATGTACGTGCACGAGTGGTTGCGACGTGCAATAAACGGCGTTCATCTTCTAGAAGTGCACCGGCTGCAATAACATCAAGTTCTGTGCGTGCAAGATTCCCGTGACGTTCGCGTTCGACCAATCTTTCTGCGCCAAGTAATGAACTGCGTTGACGTAAGTTGGGCCATAAACCTTCTTGTAATCCACCCACTGCAACGAGATCCCATTCGCGTCCTTTTGCTGCATGGACTGTAAGAATTTCAACGCAGTCGGGGCGAACGCCTTGTGCGGTAATAACGTCTCCAGCAATTATTTCCGCGCTGACTTCGCGAATAAACGCATCCGGTCCAGATAAAGGAAATCTCTCAGAAAAACGCTGCGCACTTTGAAAGAGTTGCATCATTGCATCAAGGTCTCGATCTGCTGCTGCCCCGCGATTTCCTCCGCGAAGTGCAATCTCTTGCCACGCTGTACTTAACTTTGCTCCATCACTTGTTTGTGCGTTATCCCAAATGGCCCAGAGTAAATCTTCACCGCGTGCGCCAGATTTCTTAGCGACAGAGCGCGCTTTAGTGAGTAACAGATTAATTCGCTGGATTGGTTGCGCGCCTTCGATAGATATATCGCCAGTATCGACTGCTTCAATCAATAATTGATTGCCGGTTCGCTTGTCATCATCAGTTCGAGATGCAAGTAGCGCTCTGCGAATACGACGTAGTGAAATTGCATCAGCACCACCAAATTCACTGAGTAATAGACGCTCAACGTTTTCGGTGTTAAGTGGCTTGGCTTTAATTGCGATTTCAGCGAGTAACAAAAATGGCGCGATGCTCGCATTCGTTGCAAGTGCTTCGAGTTCGCCAGCGACCGGAATAGAAACTTGTGCGAAGGCACGGCGTACTGCTGATGTTAGAGATCCTGGAGAACGAACAATCACGGCCATTTGTGAATATGGCACACCATCGACAAGGTGCGCACGACGGAATTGGTATGCGATGTATTGCGCTTCTTCCGATACTGATCGCAATCGTTCAATTGACACGGCGCCTTTTGCATCTGTACTGACACATGTGCGTTCGTGCGTTGCTCCAGTAAGTCGGAAATTAGATGAGACGCTCATGCCAAGTGCGTGAGTGGCAGGTGAACTTCTGAAGTTTTCACCCAGAACAACTTGGGTTCCATTGTGTGCAAGGTAATAATCAATTTCATTAGCCATGCCATCAGGATCTGCGCCTCTGAATCGACCAATAGCACTGTGCGCATCACCTACTAAAACAAGATCTTGCGGTGCCAATAAACGAAGCAATCGTCTTTGTGCAGGATCTGTTTCTTGAAACTCATCGACCATGATTGTTTTAAAGCGATTGCGAAGTTCTGATAACAAATCTGGATTTATCTCGAGGTGTCTAATTGCGCGAGATAAGAGTTCGGATGGATCAATTCGCAGCTTTGAATCTCCAGCGGATACTTCGCGCAAAAACATTGCACCGTTGTAACGAGTCCAGAATTGCGCAGCGCCTTGCCAGTATTTTTCACCGTAGGACTGTGCGTACTCTTCTAGTTTTTCTGGATCTACACCGCGCTCTGATGCGCGCAAGATAAGGTCACGTAATTCGCGAGCAAATCCATGTGTTGTAAGAGCAAGATGTAAATCTTCTGGCCACTGTCTATAACCATCTGCGATATCTCCTTCGAGGAGATCACGGATAAAACTCTCTTGCTCGGGACCAGATAACAAGATGGGATCAGGATCGTCAACGTGAGATTTCATCTTCAGGATTGAAAAAGCTAGTGAGTGAAATGTGCGCGCAAGTGGTTCGTACATCGTCGCAGTGGTTTGCAGCGCAATTGCATCGCGTAAATCAGATGCACTTTCGCGACCAAAGGTAATTAACAAAATCGAATCTGGATTTTGACCTTCAGCGATACGTGAAAGCGCTGAGTGAACAAGCACTGTTGTTTTTCCAGTACCAGGTGCACCAAGTGCAATTATTGGAGTATTGCGATGCTTGGTAATCGCTAATTGTTGAGGTGAAAGTGTGATCGCAGGGGCAATGGATTTTTGCCCTACGAGGGTAACTTTCGCTTTACTCACAGTGGTTATCTTGCCCGACCCGTGTGACAAAACCAGCCAAGAGCGAGGCTGGCAGAACTAAGCGTTGAGGTTCGCCTTCTTCTGGCGTGATGCAGTGCGTGCACGTTCAGATCCATCGAGAACGACCTTACGAATTCGCACAACAGCAGGAGTTACTTCTACGCATTCATCTTCACGACAGAATTCGAGAGCACCTTCCATGTTGAGTTTCTTAGGCGGAATCAAACGCTCTGATTCATCAGTTCCTGATGCACGCATATTTGTTAACTTCTTTACGCATATTTGTTAACTTCTTTTCGCGAACACAGTTAACGTCCATGTCATCGCTACGTGAATTCTCACCAATAACCATGCCTTCGTACACTTCATCGCCAGGTTCTACGAAAATAGTTCCGCGATCTTGTGTTCCATAAAGTGCATATGAAGTAACTGTTCCCATACGATCTGAAACAAGTGAACCAGTACCGCGTGTACGAATATCGCCATACCAAGGTTCGTAACCATCAAATACGTGGTGAAGCAAACCTGTACCGCGAGTTTCAGTTAAGAACTCTGTACGGAAACCAATAAGTCCGCGTGAAGGAACTTTGTAATCAAGGCGAATCCAACCAGTGCCGTGATTAACCATTTGCTCCATGCGACCTTTACGAAGTGCCATTAACTGAGTTAAAACACCCAAATACTCTTCTGGCGCATCAATTGTTAAACGCTCCATCGGTTCGTGAACTTTGCCATCAATTTTCTTGATAACTACTTGTGGCTTTCCAACAGTTAGTTCGAAA
>JBEAYI010000037.1:0-8984 GCA_041159375.1 Actinomycetota bacterium | reverse complement strand
GTTGGTACCGGTTTACTTCCTCATTGGTGGCTACGGAAGCGGTGAGCGATCAGCTGCTGCTGTGAAGTTCTTGCTCTACTCACTCTTCGGTGGATTATTAATGCTCGCATCCATCATTGCACTCTACGTTCTCTCCGGCGAACAAGGTGGACATACATTTGATATTGCAGCGCTTTCACAACTTGAGATGAGTTCAACAACTCAAAATATGTTGTTCCTCGGATTCTTTATTGCCTTTGCAATTAAAGCTCCATTGTTCCCATTTCATACTTGGCTTCCAGATGCTGCTAAATCAGCGACTCCAGGAACGTCGGTCCTTCTATTAGGTGTTCTCGATAAAGTCGGAACATTCGGAATGATTCGCTATTGCTTAACGCTATTCCCTGAAGCGTCAAAGACATTTACACCTGTGATTATTACGCTCTCTGTAATTTCGATTCTCTACGGTGCATTCCTTGCAATCGGTGCCAAGGACATCAAGCGTTTAATTGCCTACACATCAATTTCACACTTTGGCTTCATCACGCTCGGTATTTTTGCGATGACAACTCAAGCTCAAAGCGGTGCAACTCTTTATATGTTTAACCACGGCTTCTCAACAGCGGCACTCTTCTTAGTTGCTGGTTGGATGATTTCTCGACGTGGTTCTTCAACAATCGCTGACTTTGGTGGTCTGCAACGTGTAACTCCTGTCATGGCGTGGACATTCTTTATTGCAGGCATGTCGAGCTTGGCGCTTCCTGGTCTATCTAGCTTCGTTAGCGAATTCTTAGTACTAGTCGGAACATTTACGAGATATCCAGTTGCTGCAGTGATTGCGACATTTGGAATTGTTCTTGCAGCGTTGTACATCTTAATTCCAGTCCAACGCGCACTACACGGTCCAACTGAGCCTGGTAATGAAAACCTTAAGGATTTAAACCTTCGTGAAAAGATCGCAATTGCACCAGTAATTGCTGTCATTGTTGTACTTGGTTTCTATCCAGCCCCTGCGTTAAGCATTATTAATCCGGCGGCGGCGCAAGTTGTTTCTCAAATGGGATTTACCGATCCGCTACCTACACATGGAGGCAAGTAAATGAGTGAATTTATTTCACCTACTCTTTCGTACTCGCTCCTATCTCCAATACTCGTAGTTTTTGCTGGAGCAATCATTGGTGTTCTGATCGAAGCATTTGCATCTAAATCAATTCGTCCAATCGCTCAAGTAAGCGTGAGTATCGGAACTCTTGTTCTGGCACTAGTTCAGGTTTGGAGAATTCGAAGTTCGAGTTCAACAACAGCTGCGATGGGTTCTGTGATTATTGATGGACCAGGTCTATTGCTGCAGGGATCAATTCTTATAATTTCGATCATTGCAGTATTTCTCATCGCAGATACTGAAAATTTTGCCGCAGCCCCAGCAGCTATTCCTGGTTCGCCGGAAGAGCGCGAATCAATTGCTCGTGGCCAACAAGTCACTGAAGTTTTTCCACTGACTCTCTTTGCAGTAGCAGGAATGCTGATTTTCCCTATTGCATCCGATTTAATAACTCTTTTCGTGGCGTTAGAAGTTCTATCACTACCGCTTTATTTGATGGCAGGTCTTTCACGTAGACGTCGACTGCTCTCTCAAGAATCTGCTCTTAAGTACTTCTTATTAGGAGCATTCTCATCTGCCTTCTTCTTATTTGGAGCCGCTTACCTTTATGGCTATTCAGGTTCGATTTCATTCGCCGGTATTCGAGATGCAGTAGTAGGCGGAACAGGAAATGACGTCTTTCTATTAATCGGTATTGCATTCCTATCAATAGGACTCTTGTTTAAAGTTGGCGCAGTTCCATTCCATGCATGGACACCAGATGTGTACCAAGGTGCACCAACTCCGGTAACAGCATTTATGGCTGCAGCAACAAAGGTTGCAGCATTTGGCGCCATGCTCCGTATTTATTACACAGTATTTGCAAATGCCGAATGGTCATGGCGTCCATTAATTACTGGCATAGCAATTATCACAATGGTCTTTGGCTCACTCGTTGCAATTTCGCAGCGAGATGTGAAACGTATGCTCGCTTACTCTTCAATTGCTCACGCAGGTTTCTTACTCACCGGTGTTATTGCACTCAACAAAGCTGGTCTTGATGCAAGCATCTATTACTTATTCGCCTACGGAATCGCATCCGTTGGTGCATTTGCAGTCGTGACCCTTGTTCGAGACAGCGCCGGCGAAGTTACAGATCTCAATCGCTGGGCTGGTCTTGGAAAACGTTCACCATGGGTGGCAACATCATTTGCAACATTCCTTCTAGCTTTTGCTGGTATCCCACTTACAAGTGGATTTATTGGAAAGTTTTCAATCTTCTCTGCAGCATATGAAAGCGGTGCAACCGCGGTTGTTATTGCGGGTGTACTTTCAAGTGCAATCGCTGCGTTTTTCTATATTCGCGTAATCGTCTTGATGTTCTTCTCAGATCCACTAGAAGATGCAACAAGCGTATTGATTCCTTCAATACTCACACGCATAACTGTTTTGTTCTCAGTAGTTGTCACAATTTTCTTGGGTGTATTCCCATCACCACTTCTTGATTTCATAAGCAACATCGCGATTTTCATTCGATAATGGCATCACTCGGAATACCTGAGATTTCGCCAGAGTTCGAGGCGAAACTCTCCGATGGCTTAGCACTCGTTGAAACACGTTTGCGCGAACAGATTGTTGGAAAGTATCCGCTCGTCATTGAAACTTCTCGCCACCTTGTTGATGCAGGTGGAAAGCGTCTGCGCCCGCTTCTCACTCTCATTGCATCGCACTACGGAGATCCACATCGCGCACAAGTAATTGATGCTGCAGTTGTCTGCGAATTAACTCACCTAGGCACGTTGTATCACGATGACGTTATGGATGAAGCACCGCTTCGGCGTGGAGTTATGAGTGCAAATACTCGCTGGACAAACTCAGTTGCCATTTTGACTGGTGATTATCTCTTTGCAAAAGTTTCAGATTTGCTTGCAGATATGGGCGCTGAAGCAGTACGTCTACAAGCTCGAACATTTGAAAGATTAGTAATTGGTCAGATTATGGAAACACAAGGACCGAGTGCGGGAATTGATGCACTCGAGCACTATCTCAATGTTGTTGCCGATAAGACTGGTTCTTTGATTGCAACGAGTGCACGCTTTGGCGCACTTCTTTCTGGTGCACCACGCGAAACTATGGAAACACTCACGCTCTTTGGAGAAAAAATGGGTGTTGCGTTTCAACTAGCTGATGATGTTATTGATATTGCTAGCGAATCATTTGAATCAGGAAAAACACCAGGTACAGATTTACGCGAAGGTGTTCCAACTCTTGTGACTTTAAATGTCATGAAATCTCAAGATCCTGCTGATTCCGAACTTCGTCACTTGCTCAGTGGTCCTATCGAAGATGAAACAACTGTTGCCCAGGTGTTACACGAATTACGCCAGCACAAAGCACTCGATGAATCACGTTCTCAATTAGTTTCAATTGCTAAAGAAGCACGCGCTGCACTCGGTCCGCTGCCAGTTGGCGAACCAACAGGTGCGTTGTTATCCCTGTGCGACGCTGTTATTGACCGTACGGCCTGATTTAAGTAGATCAACCGCTAGCGTTATTAGCGCGGCCCAAATAATCATAAAACCAACCCAACGCGCTGTTGGCATATCTTCGTGGCGAACCCACACACCAATTGAGAATTGAATCGTTGGTGTGATGTATTGCAACAAACCAATAATTGTAAAAGGCAGACGAGTTGTTGAACCGTTAAATAACAAGAGCGGAATTGCAGTAACAACACCAGCGCCGATGAGCAGTAGAGATAAACCAAGAGATGATCCGAGTTGACCAGTTCCATTGAGTCCGATGTAGATCAAATAACCACCGTAAAAAGGTAGTGAAAGCAGTGTTTCGATAGCCAAACCTTCGAGCGCCCCAAGATTTAGTTGCTTCTTTACAAGACCGTATGAACCCCAAGAAAACGCTAGTGCCAAAGCAATCCATGGAAGGCGACCATAATCAATCGTTAAGACGATTACACCTAGAGCACCAAAACTAACTGCCACCCATTGAAGTGTGCGCATCTTCTCGCGCAACATAATGACACCAAAAGCAATGATGATGAGCGGGTTGATGTAATACCCAAGTGCGGTTTCAACAACATGCTCATTGTTTACTCCCCAGATATAAACGAGCCAATTTACTGAGATCAGCCCCGCAGCAAGTAATAACCGAAAAAAGACTTTTGGATTTTTAAGTAGCGCGTAGGTGCTCTTCAGTTGCTTGGCAATTCCAAGTGCAACTAAACAGAAAAAAAGCGACCAGACAGCACGGTGAGAAACAATTTCCATTGGACTTGCTGGTTGTAAAAGTGGCCAGTACAAGGGGAATGCGCCCCACAAGGTGTACGCAGATACACCGAAGATTAAGCCGGTTTTATATCTAGTCAATTAACGGAAATTCGTAAATTGAACTGCAAAGTCCCATGCGCCATCTTTTACAAGTGCCATGGCTGTCTGTAAATCATCGCGACTCTTACTTGTTACGCGAAGTTCATCGCCTTGGATCTGAGTCTTTAAAGACTTTGGACCATCATCGCGTAAGAACTTTGCAACCTTTTTAGCATTTTCAGTTGAGATTCCCTCTTTAAGAGGGGCTGCAATCTTATAAATCTTTCCACTGAGCTGTGGAGTGCCTGCATCTAAATGCTTTAGCGATACACCGCGTTTAACCATCTTGTCTTTAACTACATCCAGGGCAGCCTTGGCACGCTCTTCAGTGTCTGCTTCGATGTTGATTACTTCACCCTTGAGTTCGATAGAAGAACCTGTGTTCTTAAAATCAAAGCGAGTATCAATCTCTCGGATTGCCTGGTTAATCGCATTATCTAACTCCATGCGATCAATCTTGGAAGTTATGTCAAAACTGCTGTCAGCCATTTGCTCATCTTATCTTCTCACCCGAAAAGTAATGAAATTTCTCGATGGGTGGACTAGATTTTCACCATGATTCGAGCACGCTTATCCATTTTGCTTTTGCTGATAAGCATCCTGCCGATATCGCAAGCACAGGCCACTGATGTTGTGTATCCAGGGGAGCGGCCATTTACTTTGGTGGTACCAAGTAAGTATCAATCGGGCACACCCGCGCCACTAATTATCGCGCTTCATGGATACACCGCAGAAAATCCATACGCAGAGAGTTATTTTGCACTCGGAAAAGTTGCCGATGAAAAAGGAATTCTGACTGTTTACCCAAGTGGCACTAAAGACACCAATGGATATTTGTTTTGGAACGCTACGCCTGCCTGCTGCAACTTTGATTCCAGCGCCATCGATGATGAAGCGTATTTAACTGGAATTATTGATTCCGTCTCCAAAGATTATTCAGTAGACCCCGCACGAGTATTTATCGTCGGGCACTCCAATGGTGGCTTTATGGCTCACCGCATGGCGTGTAACCAATCGGATCGAATTGCGGCAATTGTTAGTTTGGCTGGTGCCACGTTTTCAAATCCTCAAAGTTGTAAACCAACTTCGCCCGTGAGTGTTCTGCAAATTCATGGAACCAATGATGCGGTTATTTCATACACGGGTGGATATTTATTTAGCAGCGCCTATCCATCAGCACGAAAAACAATTGACTTATGGGGAAAGTTAAATGAGTGCGGCAAGAAGCCGTATCGAGTTCTTCCACGATTAGATCTAGATAGCAAACTCAGTGGATTAGAAACAACAGTTCTACGATACAAAGGATGCAAAACTGGAGCGAATTCCGAACTTTGGACTATAAATAAAGGTAAACACTCACCAGAATTATCTGCTACCTTTGCAAAATCCGTAATTAATCATTTGTTAACTCATCCAAAGAAGAGAGTATGAAAAAACTACTAGTTTTGTTCGCAGTGACCATGTTAAGTTGCGCGTTTCCAACCGCAAATGCACACTCTGAACTCGTTTCATCGAACCCAAGTGCTTCCACATACATTGAAGTGTTGCCAGAGCAGATAGAGCTCGAATTCAACGAAGAACTTTTAAATCTAGGCAGCGGCAACTCTATTTCAATCATGACTCCAAACGGTGAAGATCTCGGAATGGGTGAAACAAGTACAGATGGTGCCCGAGTCACGCGTCTACTAAATACAACTTCTGAGCTCGGTGCTTTTGAAGTTAAATACCGTGTTGCTTCAGCGGACGGTCACATACTTAATGGAAGTTTCATTTTTAACTTAACAGAAGCAGCCGTTGTTACAAGTGAAAATGAAAAAACAACAGATGCAGAATCAGGATCAAATCTTCTTGTAAATTCCGTCATAGGAATCTTTGCCTTCGGAGTGCTTCTCTTAATTGAGTTGGCCCGGCGCTCACGAAAGCGACGAATTACCTCTGCTGATTAACCTCTACTGATTAAATTGGGGTAATCTTCACCCGCCGTAAAAACGTTCGACCTTGGCGGGTTGCCCGAGCGGCCAATGGGAGGGGACTGTAAATCCCCCGGCTCTGCCTTCGAAGGTTCAAATCCTTCACCCGCCACCACACTTAAAGCCATTCTGCAAAGAGTGGCTTTTTGCATATAACTCGCGTGTAGACATTCATAACTCCGCTTTATAGCCTTCGCATATAACAATCCACCTCAAAGGAGAACGTGTGAACAAGCGCTTTGGAATTTTTTCAGCAGTTGTTATTGCTGCAGCACTAACACTTACAGGATGTTCATCATCAGATTCTGAGACAACAGAATCAGCATCATGTGCAAAGGCTGATCTAGCAACAGTAACTGCAGGTAAGTTAACAATTGCAACTGGTGAACCTGCTTACTACCCATGGGTTATCGATGATAAGCCAGAAGCAGGCGCAGGCTTTGAAGCTGCAGTTGCTTATGCAGTTGCAACACAACTCGGATTTACAAACGAAGAAGTTGTTTGGGTTCGTACAACATTTGATTCTGCAGTAACACCTGGCGAAAAGAACTTCGACTTTAACTTGCAGCAATTCTCAATTACAGAAGAGCGCAAGAATGCAGTTGATTTCTCTTCTCCTTATTACACAGCTCCACAAGCCATCGTTTCATTCAAGGGAAGCAAGATTGATGGAAAGACTTCACTTGCAGATCTCAAAGGTGCCAAGCTTGGCGCAGCTGTTGGAACAACATCACTCGATGCAATTGAAAACCAGATTGGCGCAAAGCCACAGGTATTCAACGACAACGCAGCAGGTGTATCAGCACTGAAGAACAAGCAGATTGATGGTTTGGTTGTAGATCTACCAACAGCGTTCTATCTTTCAGGCGTTGAAGTTCCTAACGGTCTTATCGTTGGACAGCTCCCATCAACTGGAAGCGGTGACCAATTCGGTCTCTTGCTGACAAAGGGAAGCGCTTTGACTTCATGTGTTTCTGGAGCGGTGGATGCAATCACAGCTGATGGAACACTCGCTGCAATCACTGACAAGTGGCTTGCAACTGATGCTGGCGCGCCAGTATTAAAGCCATAAGCACAAACAATAAGTAAACACGGTAGTTTGGCGACCATGACAGAGAGAGATAACTCTGCGTGGTCGCCAAGCTCACGTGAGATAGAGCGCCAAGGATCGCGCAGGGCAATTAACCGCAAGCAAATGCTTATTGCTGCGGTTTCTTCTTTTTTAGTCTTAGGAACACTTGCAGTTGTTCTTGTTACATCCCCTGGTTGGCAGACTGTTAAAACTACATTTTTCGACATTGAATATGGCACAGAAGTTTTCCCAACTGTTATCAAAGGCTTATGGATCAATCTTCAACTTACATTTATGGGTGGAGCCGCAATCGGAGTAATTGCACTCGGTCTTGCGCTAATGCGCACAACTAAGTCACCTGCCCTCACACCATTTAGATTCTTGGCTACTGCCTACGTTGATATTTTCCGTGGTGCACCACTTATTTTGATTATTTTGCTTGTTGGTTTCGGTGTTCCAGCACTGGGACTCAAAGGAATTTCTAGCAATGTTATTTTTCTCGGAACCGTGGCAGTTGTTCTTACATATTCGGCATACGTGGCAGAAGTTATCCGAAGTGGAATTCTTTCCATTCACCCAAGCCAACGCGCTGCAGCTAGATCTCTTGGATTAACCTCGGGACAAACAATGCGCTTTGTTGTACTGCCACAAGCAATTAGGCGAGTTGTTCCTCCGCTACTTAACGACTTTGTATCCCTTCTAAAGGACACAGGTCTAGTCTCTATTCTTGGTGTAACGGATGCCGTACGCGCAGCTCAAATCAACGCAAGCCGTACATTTAATTACACGCCATATGTTGTTGCTGCAGTTCTCTTCTTGCTCATAACAATTCCTATGACTCGTTATACAGACCGAGCAATTCGCCAACGTACGAATGCTCAGAGCTCAGAAGGTGCGATCTAATGAGCAATGTTCTTGAGCTCAAAGATGTTCGCAAATCTTTTGGCGACGAAGTTGTTCTCAATCATCTTTCACTAGTCGTTCCTGAGCACACAGCTACTGTTCTAATTGGCGCTTCTGGTTCTGGAAAGTCCACACTGCGGAAAGTCCACACTGCTTCGGTGTATCAATCTGCTTGAAACTATTGATGATGGACAGATTTTCTTAGATGGCAAAGAAATTACAGATCCACTTATTAATGTGGACGAAATCAGACGCAAGCTGGGAATGGTTTTTCAATCCTTTAACCTCTTTCCACACAAGACCGTTCTAGAAAACATCACTCTTGCACCAATGAAAGTTCAGGGAAAAACACAAGAAGAAGCACGTGATGCTGCCAAAGCCTTGCTCTCACGCTTTGATTTAGCAGATAAAGCAGATCAATATCCAGATCGCTTATCTGGTGGCCAACAGCAACGTGTTGCAATCATTCGTTCCCTCGCTGTTAATCCACGTCTGTTATTGCTTGATGAAATTACATCAGCGCTTCCGCGTTCAAGAATATTTCCTGACTCTAAGAAGCAGACTTCATCGGCTACTTGTGTAGCAAATCCCAT
>JBEAYI010000036.1:0-6969 GCA_041159375.1 Actinomycetota bacterium | reverse complement strand
GCTGCCTAGCAATTGATGCCGAAGGTAACACAATCGATGGTGATTATATTCTGGCAATTTTGGCGCAAGGATTTAAATCCCGGGCAAAGTTAAAGGATTCAACAGTTGTAGCAACCGTAATGAGCAACCTCGGCTTTCTGATTGCAATGAAGGATGCAGGAATCAGCGTTGCAAAAACTGCAGTCGGAGATCGTTACGTATTGGAAAATATGCTTGAAAACAATTACACGCTAGGTGGTGAACAATCCGGCCACATCATTATGCGTGAATTCTCTGGCACAGGTGATGGATTACTTACAGCGCTTCAACTTCTGTGTGAAATGGCACGATCTAAGAAATCTCTTAAAGAATTATCATCAATCATGCAGCGCTTTCCTCAAGTATTGATAAATGTATCGGACGTATCCAAAGACAATTGCGCGCATCAGGTACAGAACCCCTCGTCAGAGTCATGGTTGAAGCCCAAAGTGATAGCATCGCCAAAGAAATTGCAGAAAAACTTGCCAAAGTTGTTGAAGAAGAATTGAGGTAGGCACGTGTGCGGAATTGTGGGTTACACAGGGCCACAAACTGCAATCACGCCTCTCATTGAAGGTCTGCGCCGTCTTGAATATCGCGGATATGACTCAGCCGGAATCGCACTTGGAACACCCAATAAATTATTTATAGAAAAACGCGCGGGAAAACTTTCAAACCTAGAACAAGAACTCTCATCCATTCCAACTGCGCACTCTGGAATCGGTCACACTCGCTGGGCAACACATGGTGGACCTACTGATCGCAACGCGCATCCACACGTTGATAATGATGGAAAGTTAGCTGTTATCCATAATGGAATTATCGAAAACTATGCAGAGTTAAAAGCAGAGTTAGAGAGCAAAGGACACAAATTTTCTTCAGATACCGACACTGAATCTGTCGCACATTTACTCAGTGACTTAAGAAAAAAACTTAATGGCGACCTCTCCGCTGCAATGCGTGAGGCAGTTAAATCTTTACGTGGATCCTTTACCCTCGTAGCTATCCATGCCGATACTCCTGATGTAATCGTTGGCGTTCGCCGAAATTCACCTCTTGTGGTGGGCATTGGAAAGAATGAAAACTTTATGGCATCTGATGTTGCCGCATTCATTGATTACACAAAACGAGCTATCGAGCTAGGGCAAGATCAAGTTGTAACTTTGACACCTACAACTATTTCAATCACGGATTTAGATGGCAAAGCAGTAACGCCTAAAGAGTATGAAATCACTTGGGATGCAAGCGCTGCGCAAAAGGGTGGCTTTGCACACTTCATGCTTAAAGAAATTTTCGAACAACCAAAAGCCGTTGCAGATACGTTGATGGCTCGCTTGAGTGATAACAAGCAGATTTTGTTAGATGAAATTCATCTCACACCCGCAGAGATAAAGTCACTCGAAAAAATTGTTGTTATCGCCTGTGGAACTGCCTATCACGCAGGAATGATTGCCAAGTATGCAATTGAAAAGTGGGCAAAAATATCAGTCGAAGTAGAAATTGCCAGCGAATATCGTTACAGAGATCCGATAATTACTAAGAACACATTGGTAATCGCTATTTCCCAATCTGGTGAAACCATGGATACGTTGATGGCCCTACGCCATGCAAAAGCTGCAGGTGCGCGAGTATTGGCGATCTGCAACACTAATAGTTCGACAATTCCACGTGAGTCAGATGCTGTGATTTATACGCACGCTGGTCCCGAAATCGCTGTAGCTTCGACAAAAGCACTACTCACACAGATTGTGGCTGTCTATCTAATTGGACTGCATCTAGCGCAAGTACGTTCAGAACTCACTGATAACGAAGTTGCAGATCTCTATAACGAAATGCTGGAGTTGCCAGGAAAAATTGAGCAGATTCTTGAGACCGTCGAACCACTACGTGCTCTCACACGTAAATTTGCAGATGCAAACACAATTTTATTCTTAGGTAGAAACATCGGTTATCCGGTTGCTCTCGAAGGCGCACTCAAGTTAAAGGAGCTGGCTTACATTCACGCTGAAGGTTTTGCTGGCGGAGAACTCAAACACGGACCAATAGCGTTAATTGACGCCCAATCTGCAACTCCAGTAATCGCAATTTTGCCAGCGGGTCACGAACATGGTTTAGATGAAAAAATGGCTAGCAATATCCAAGAAGTTAAAGCACGTGGTGCTCGTGTAATCGTAATTGCAGAAGAAGGCGCAGAAGTTGTTGGCGCCGAATATGTAATTCGAGTTCCCGTTACACAGCCACTCTTTCAGCCAATTCTTGCAACTGTTCCGCTGCAAGTTTTTGCTTATGAAATTGCAGTCGCTCGCGGAAGTGATGTAGATCAGCCTCGAAATTTGGCTAAATCTGTAACGGTGGAATAAGTGCCCTCACTTCGCAGAAAACAGATGGTTCGTGCAGTTAAGTGGTCATCTCTATTTTTCTTAGGATTCATCGTTGTTACACAGCAGGTTATTACTAATGGTCAACTCATTGCGCTAGACGCAAAAATAGCCAATGCTGGCAGAACTGATTTCCCATCGTGGATAGATTTCCTTTTAATGCGAATCGATGATTTAGGTTTGCGTGGACTTACAGCCACCGCATTAATGATTGCCGCTATGTATATTGCAAGAAGATTTAAAACCTGGCGACCACTTAACTTGGCGATTTTGTCGCTTATTGCACTTAACCTAACCGTTGGTCTTGCGAAGTTATTAATCGGTAGAACCAAACCACAACTCAACGTAGATTTAATCTATGCAGGAGGTCTTTCATACCCCAGCGGTCACGCATCGAATGCGCTTCTTTCATGGGGAGTTCTAGCTTATTTAATCTACAGATATGCACATGTGGATCGTTACAGAGGTCGACTGGCAAGTACTGGTGTTGCCCTTATTTCGCTGAGCGTTTGTGTTGTATCCCTCTTTAGAAACACGCACTGGTTATCAGATTTAGTGGGTGGTTTATTCATTGGTGCAGCCTTACTCGTTATGGTCATCGCAGTAGATCGATTTGTTCCATCTAATAGCCAACTCTCATAGTTCTTATTACTATTGCCAGATGATTGAGGGCGTGGGAATCGATGTTGTAAACATTGATCGATTTAAAGAATCCCTTGAAAGAACTCCGGGATTGAGTGAAAAACTCTTCACTGAATCAGAGCGAACCAAGAATTTACAATCACTGGCTGCACGCTTTGCGGCAAAAGAAGCTTTAGCAAAAGCACTCAGTGCAGACCATGGATTGCAATGGCACGAAGCAGAAGTTATTAATCTCGAGAATGGAAAGCCAGAGTTCTTATTCCGTGGAGAAATTGCGAAACTTATTAGCGGATCTCGAGTTCACCTTTCTTTATCGCATGATGGCGGCATCGCTTCGGCCATCGTTGTCATTGAGGAAAAGGCATGAGCGATCGCGCTGAGTTCCTCATTGATTTAAGTTCATTGTCTAGCAATGTTTCAAAAATTAAAAAAGAGTGTGCGGTTGAGATCTTGGCTGTTGTAAAAGCTGATGCATATGGACACGGATTAATTCGAGTCGCTAGCGCTGCACTCAAAGCTGGTGCATCGTGGCTAGGTGTCGCACTACTTGAAGAAGCAATCACACTTCGAGAAAACGGAGTTGATGCGCCGATTCTGGCGTGGTTAGTTTCACCTGGGTCTGATTTTGAGCAAGCAATTACTCGCAATATTGACTTAGGTGTTTCAAGTATTAAGGGGCTGCATGAAATTAGTGCAGCCGCTGCAAAGTTTGGCAAGCAGGCTCGTGTTCATTTAGAAATCGATACGGGAATGAGTCGCGGTGGATTTCTAAATGAGTGGCATGAGTTGTTGAAAGAAGATTTTGCCAACGTTGAAGTGGTTGGAATCTTCTCGCATTTTGCTCGGGCAGATGAACCTGGTGAAAAGCAAAACCTTGATCAACTTCAAAGATTTAAAGTGATGGTTCAAGAGCTTGAAAATGTTGGAGTCAAACCACCAATTAAACACTTAGCAAATTCTGCAGCTACTTTTAGAGATAAGGATTCATATTTCACGATGGTACGAGTTGGCATCGCCATGTATGGATTGACTCCAGATGTAACACACATGGGTACAAGTAAAGATTTAGGTTTGCGTCCAGTAGGCCAACTCAGAGCCAAATTACATTTAGTCAAAGAAGTTTCCAAAGGTTCACCTGTTGGATATGGCGCGAGTGCATTCACATCAACTGACACAACTTTAGGCGTTGTTGCAATGGGATATGCCGATGGAATACCTCGTATCGCCCAAGGTGCAGGTGTCTTTATTAATGGAAAGAAAGCGCCCATCATCGGTCGTGTTTCTATGGATCAATTCGTTGTGGATTTGGGTTCGAACAGCAAGGCACAGTCGGGGGATTGGGTAATTGTTTTTGGCGATGGTTCGCATGGCGAATACACCGCAGATGATTGGGGGCGCGCAAGTTCGAGCATAAATTACGAGATAGTTACGCGAATCGGCCCACGTGTGCCTAGAATCTACGAACCTCATGTCTACTGATAACTCACTCCTGGCGATTAGCGGTCTCACCGTTTCATTTGGTGGCTTGCGCGCGCTCAGCGATGTTGCTCTGGAAGTAAAGCCTGGAGAAGTAGTTGGACTCATTGGACCAAATGGCGCGGGAAAGACAACGGCATTTAACGCAATTTGTGGAATTGTTGAACCTGATTCTGGTGAATTATTTTTAGATGGCCACAAACATTCATGGCCACAAACTGATCACTTAACAGAACTTGGAATTGCCAGAACTCTTCAAGGTGTTGGCTTGTTTGGTGAACTCACTGTCTTAGAAAATGTCATGATCGGCGCTCAAAAATTTAGTAATTCTGGATTAATCTCTGCAGCATTAGGTCGCACCAGTAAAGATGAAAAAGTCTTACGCGAACGTGCCCAAACCGCACTCGAGCGGGTTTATGCAACTGGAATTGCTGATCGACGAGCTGACACACTTTCATACCCTGATACAAAGCGCGTTGCGATTGCACGTGCACTTGTCAGCGAACCAAAAATTCTAATGCTCGACGAACCAGCCGGCGGTCTTGGCCAGCAAGACATTGAGTGGATGAATTCGCTGATCAGAAATCTCACTGCGCAGATGTCAGTCTTAATCGTTGAACACCACATGGATGTTGTGATGTCTGTCTGCGATCGTCTCTATGTACTTAACTTCGGTCAAGTAATTTCAAGTGGCACAGCAGATGTTGTTAGACGAGATCCAGCAGTTATCGCTGCTTATTTGGGTGCATCGAAGGTGAACTCATGAGTCTTGTTGTAACCAATCTCAGCGTAGATCACGGTGCAATCCGAGCAATCTCAGGTGTCTCATTTACAGTTGAAAGTGGAAAAATTGCAGCCGTTATCGGTTCAAATGGCGCAGGTAAAACTACGTTACTGCGCACTCTTTCAGGGCTAAAGAGCGCATCTCACGGAAGTGCACAGTGGAATCAACACGATTTATTCTCTGTTAAACCTGAATTTAATGTTCGTCACGGCATTGCCCACGTTGGTGAAGGCAAATCTGTAATCGCAGAATTAAGTGTTGAAGAGAACCTTCATCTCGGTGCTATTTGGCGCAAAGATAAAAAAGAGATGAAATCTACGCAACTAGATGTCATCGAACTCTTTCCAATTCTTGGTGAACGTATCAAGCAACGCGCAGACACACTTTCTGGTGGTGAGCGACAGATGTTGGCAATTGGTCGAGCACTGATGTCAAAGCCGCAACTCTTGTTACTTGACGAACCATCCCTTGGATTAGCACCACTAGTCGTCGAGCAAATTTTCCAGACGATTAAATCATTACGTGATCAGATGGCGCTTACAGTTGTATTAGTTGAACAGAATGCATTAGGTGCGCTAGAGATTGCCGATACTGGAATTGCACTGAATTTAGGAAAAGTTGTTGTTCAAGGAAGCGCTCAATCTCTACTCAATGACCCAGCCGTGCGCGCGGCTTATTTGGGGTATTAATTATGTATAAATTTATTAGCTCTTTGCTCATTGGGTTATCACTCGGTGCGATCTACAGCTTGATGTCTATTTCTCTCGTATTGGTATGGCGATCCACACGTGTTGTTAACTTTGCGCAAGCTGGTCAAGCAATCGTTTCGACTTACATTGCATACGAAGTAGTAAATCGCACAGGTTCGTTCTGGTTAGCCTTCATTGTCGCAATTCTTGCTGGAGCATTGCTAGGTGCAATCGTTGATCGTTACTTCATGCGTCCTCTCTTTAAGAGAGTTGCATCAGGTCCGATTGTTGCAATCGCCCCGGTTGTTGCAACCCTTGGTTTGCTCGGAGTTTTACGTGCAGTCGTTGGATTTATCTGGGGAGTAGAACTCAAGCCAATCGCTGCGCCAGTATCTCTAGATGGTTACAGCCTCGGATCCGAAGTCTTGCCATTTGCACCATATAACGCGCTAGTTATAGTCATAGTTGCAATCGTTTTGATTGTGCTTTCATTATTATTCCAAAAAACCAATCTTGGTTTGTCATTACGTGCATCCGCGTACTCACCGGAAATTGCGCGCCTCTCAGGAGTGCGAGTAAATGAGATTAGAACACTCGGTTGGGCAATTGCTGGAGCAGCGGGTGCTATTGCAGGAATCTTGGCAACACCAACATCTTATTTATCACCAAACTCTCTAGATATTCTTCTTGTCTTTGGATTTGCAGCAGCTGTCATTGGTGGGTTAGAAAGTATGGTCGGCGCTGTTGTTGGTGGATTGGTGTTAGGTCTTGGAGTTACATTCGTTTCAAATTACGTCAGTACCTCTCTGATTTTCCCAACAGCATTCGTGTTTCTCATAATCATTTTGCTCGTGCGTCCATCAGGAATCGTTTCTGGAAAGAAGAGTCGCCGTGCGTAAACGTTTACTCCTATTCATTGCACTCGGTTGGGTGCTCTTATTAATCGGTGATCGTGTTGACGAATTACGCGTGTATCAAGGTG
>JBEAYI010000135.1:0-2501 GCA_041159375.1 Actinomycetota bacterium | reverse complement strand
TTTCGTGCACTCATTAACTCTTTCATCAAATCATCTTGAATCTTCTGCAAACGAGCAACTTCTTTTTCTTGTTCGCTCTGTGCATCATCTGCGGTCTTCTTTGCAGCAGCAACTTTTTCAGTTGCCTTCTGCTGAACCAACTTGGCGTTATCTGCTTGAATCTTTGCAGCTTTTGCGACAACTTCTGCGGCTTTAAATCTATTGAGAGAGTGAATCCAGTGTTGTTAATTGATCAATTAAATCTTGTGGTCCATTTGAACTAAGAATCGGTTCGATGTCAGTAAGACTTCCACCCATGATGAAAGCATTGACTGCAAGCTTTCCAATTGTGCGATGCGCAGAACTGACTTGCGCCGCTGTTTCAAGAGCGTGCGCTGCTGCCGCATTTGCAGCACTCGTTGCAACGGCTAACTCTTTCTGTGCTTTGGCATACAAGGCGCGAGCAGCTGCTGCTTTTGCAGTGAGTCCACGAAGTGTTTGTGTGGCTGCTGCTAATTTCTTTGCAGCCGCGTCAGCAATTTTCTTCTTGGCAGCTTTTTTTGCAGCTTCAATCTGAGCAAGAGTTGGCTTTGGTGTTGCTGCATAAGCGGGGGCTGTGGTGATTGTTAGCCCAAGAACCACAGCAAGAACTAAAGCGCGGTTACGGCTCACTTAGGACAACCTCCATGGGGGAAGAGATGTAATAAGGATAAAGAAGGTATCCGCGCAAAGCGGGTATTTAACTCTGTGAGTCTTCTGTGTCTTAGTTTGCAACATCGCGGCGAGAAAAAAGCACCGCTGCAATTACTGAAATCACAATTACATACGCCCCACCAACCTGCATTGCGTGGGTATATGAAATTGTTTGTGATCCGCCTTCTGCAATCGTATTTAACTGTGACCCAGGCAACCATCGCAGTGCACTCTCTTTAACTGCGCCCAAGAGATTTTCAATAATGAGTATCCAGAGCACACCGACAGATATCGAGCTAATTGGAGAGCGCAACAAGATTCCGAGTGCCATTCCGAATACTCCGAAGCCAAAGACTGCAATAAAGACGTTGATAACTGTGTGAATAATCGCTGACCATCCATCACTTGTAAACCACAGATCTGTTGAAACTTTCGCACCTGGTGCTAAAGCAACTGAAATACCGATGCTGACAACTGCGCTAAATAAAACCATGACCATTGCAAAAATTGTGTTTGCAATTAACTTTCCGCCAAGTATGCGAAGGCGACCCGATTGACGTACCAATAAATTGCGCAGTGTGCCGTATGTATATTCCTGAGCTGTTTGTGCGGCAAAGACACAGAGTGCAATCAGGCCAAGTAATCCACCCACCGATGAGAAACCAGTGACAGAACCAGATGGAAGAACGAGTACTTCGCGTCCAATTTGTCGGCCACGATCTCCGTTGCCACTTGGATCATCAATGAGTAAGAATAAGAATGAAGTAATCAACGCAGAGAAAAATAACGCTGCGCCCAATGTGCCAAGCACCAGTGTTGGGCGGCGAAGTTTTCTTAACTCTGCAAATACGACGCGGAACATTATTTATCCCCCGTCATTTCAAAGAATGTTTCCTCAAGATTTGGCACTTGTGGTGAGAGTTGGGCCAGAGTAATTCCCGCATCAAATGCTGCGCGATTAAGTGTTGCTGCCCAATCCGCGTTGGCTTGAATATGCACTTCATTATTTCTAATTGACGCCGTGTGACCCAATCCAGTTGCAAGAGTAAGAATCTTCTCTAGATCTCCTGGATTTTGTCCCTTAGCAATAATTACATGTTGTTGTGCGAGCAATAGCTCTTCAATTTTTCCTGCAAAAACTACTTCACCCTTGCGAAGCATTACTAAGTAATCGCTGATGATTTCGAGCTCGGATAACAAGTGAGAAGAAACAAAGACTGTTGTTCCGTTATCGGCTAGTGAGCGCAACAACGCACGCACTTCTTGAATACCTTCTGGATCAAGACCGTTAGTTGGTTCATCCAGCATCAATAACTTTGGATTTGGCAATAACGCTGCGGCAATTCCTAAGCGTTGTTTCATGCCGAGTGAATAAGTCTTGTACTTAGATTTCGCACGATCACCGAGACCAACTTGATCAAGAAGTGTTTGCACGCGCTCTTGTGGGAATCCACCGAGTGTTGCAAGCACGCGCAAATTTTCGGCGCCCGTAAGTGCTGGATAAAAAGCTGGTCCTTCAATCATCGCGCCGACTTGGGAGAGATATTTCGCAGGTTCATCAATGGATGCGTCGAGCACTTGCCCGTTGCCGCCAGTATGTGAAATCAATCCGAGCAGTATGTGAAATCAATCCGAGCAACATTCGCATCGTTGTTGTTTTACCCGAACCATTTGGCCCCACGAATCCGCAGACAGTGCCGAGTGGAACATCGAAATTGATATGCGATACGGCCATACGTTCGCCGTATTTCTTGCTCAGATCGCGTACCGATATCGCCAAGTTGGACATAACCCCACTATCTCACAGGCGATTACACTTCTTCCATGTC
>JBEAYI010000035.1:0-6619 GCA_041159375.1 Actinomycetota bacterium | reverse complement strand
CTATTAAAGAGGGTATCTCCCAAGAAAACGCAAAGAAAATTACCAAGCTCCTTAAAGATGAGGGTCCGAAATCTGTTAAGGCACAGATTCAAGGTGATGAACTTCGAGTATCTAGTAAGAGCCGCGATGATTTGCAGGAAGCAATCGCATTAATTAAGGGAGCCAAACTGGATTTTGCAGTTCAGTTCACGAATTATCGATGACCAAATTTAATAAAGGTCTGCTCTTTGGGATATCGGCATATGTGATTTGGGGTTTGTTGCCGCTCTACTGGAAATTAGTAGAACAAGCCGGTGCTTATGAAATCCTGGCGCATCGTGGTATTTGGTCTTTGTTGTTATGTGTATTTCTTCTTGCCGCACGCAAACAAATAAAGAGTGCATTTGTGATGGTGCGGGCTTCGCGCACACTTTCTCTGTTGTTCTTGGCATCAGGTTTATTGACCATCAACTGGGGTGTTTATATCTGGGCAGTCACCGTAGATCGAGTTGTTGAGGCGGCTCTGGGTTATTACATAACACCTTTGATAAATGTAACCTTCGGAGTTTTATTGCTTAGAGAGAAGCTACGTCCTTTGCAATGGGCGGCGGTGGCTATCGCCTCTATTGGGGTACTGATTCTGACGGTGGGATATGGCGCCTTGCCTTGGATCGCCTTTGTTTTATCGATTTCTTGGGGCAGTTATAGCTTGATCAAAAAATCCTTGAATTTAGGGGCTTTAGAAACCCTTTCCGTTGAGACGCTTTTCGCCTTCTTCCCCAATCTCTTTTTCTTATTTTTTATTGAGTTAAATGGCACAGCCGAGTTTGGCAAAGAGTGGGTTAGCTCATTACTGCTGTTTGGCGCTGGGGCGGCCACAGTAGTCCCACTACTTTTATTTAATGGCTCCACCACACGTTTGCCACTAAGCACAATTGGAATGTTGCAGTACATAACCCCAACCATCATGTTCTTTATTGGGTTGATAATTAATGGCGAGGATATCTCCAGCACCAAGATTGCTGGCTTTGCCTCAATCTGGTTGGCGCTAGCGGTGTTGAGTAGAGATTTGTATCGCTCAAGCCGTACGCTCAACAATGGCCAGGCATAGATTTTCTAGAGCACTACGCGCTGGTGATTGTGGCAGGTTGTTTAAAAGCTGTTTTGCTTCATTAGCTAAATCATGAAGATACTGCTTTGAATCCTCTAATGCTGGGTGGTTGCGAAGTTGTGGAATCACCTTTGCAACGGTTGCATCATCTGATGCACGAATGATTTTGATGACCTTATCGATATCAATAATCGCTTTGAGCAATCCATCGACCAGGGTCAAACGAGCAGTTGCTCTGGCTTTTCTAAACTCTGAGCGGCGACGAACAACTTCGATGCGGTGATCGATAAAGACCTGCAGCAACTCTTTAAGGCCAAGAGTCTGCGGGCGTCCCTTAACGAGTGCAACAGCGTTGATCGCAAAGGCATCTTCCATGGGAGTTAATTTGTAGAGCTGCTCTAGGACTGCCTCTGGCTCGAAACCATTTTTGAGTTCGATAACAACATTGGTGCCTGTTTGTCCATCAGTTAAATCGATGATGTCTGAGATTCCCTGAATCTTCTTAGCCTTTGCAAGATCTGCAATGCGCTCGACAACTTTTTCGGGTCCGATGGTAAATGGCAACTCTTTAATGGTGATACCCATTTTGCGAGTTGTTACTTTAGAAATCTCAACTGTTGCGCGGACTTTAAATGATCCCTTTCCAGTTGAATACGCTTCGCGCACACCTTCTAGACCAACTAGTTCGCCACCTGTTGGAAAGTCTGGACCAGGAATAAATTTCATGAGCGCATTTACAGTGGCTTTCGGGTTTTCAATAAGGTGTTTAGTTGCAGCAATTACTTCGCCCAAGTTATGTGGCGCCATGTTTGTTGCCATACCAACTGCGATTCCAGAACCACCATTTACTAACAAGTTTGGATATGCAGCTGGAAGTACTTGTGGTTCAAAGATTTGTCCGTCGTAGTTAGCACCGAAATCAACAGTGTCTTCATCTGTCTCTGCAACCATTGTGAGCGCTGCTTGCGCCAGACGCGCTTCGGTATAACGCATTGCTGCAGGACCAGCATCTAGTGAACCAAAGTTTCCGTGTCCATCGATAAGTGGCAATCGCATTGAAAAAGATTGAGCCATACGAACGAGTGCGTCATAAATTGCACCATCACCGTGTGGGTGCAACTTACCCATTACTTCACCGACAACACGAGCGCTCTTTACGTGACCTTTATCTGGACGCAATCCCATCTCAGCCATCTGGTGCAAGATGCGGCGGTGTACAGGTTTTAAACCATCACGTGCATCGGGCAACGCGCGAGAATAAATGACTGAGTACGCGTACTCCAAAAATGATTCTGACATTTCAGATGAAACATCAATATCAACAATCTTGCCTGGGTATTCACCTGGTTTAGGTCCAGCAGGTTTCTTGCCCTTAGGTGGAGTCTTCGTTGCCATGGGGGCGATTGTGCCAAGTACAACGCCTAAAGTGCGTGACCGCCTTGCGGGCGTGCCCCGATATTTGCAACACATTTCGCTGCAAGTCTTACTCCGGCCGTCACAGAGGCAGATAAATCGCCATCAGATATTTTTGTTGTGATAAATCCTGCCGCAAAGCTATCGCCGGCACCTGTTGTATCTGCCACCGCTATTTTTACCGCATCAATATCAATTCGATTGCCACCACGAATTTGTGCGGTAGCACCAGCTGATCCGCGTTTAATAATTACTGCAGGACAGAGTTCTAATAACTTGGTCAATGCTGAATCAATATCTTTTGCATCTGCGACATAGAGCGCTTCTTCTTCATTGGGCAAGACATAATCCATCAAGGGCAACCACGAATGAATCAGTGCGCGATCAACTTCTTTCATTGCACCGACTGTGACCGTGTCATAAAAGAGTGGAAGGCCAGCGGCTTTAATCGCTGTGATCATCTCTAGAACACCTGCACGAGAACGTGGATTTAGTAATGCATAACCAGAGACGTATGCCGCATCGAATCCAGAAAGGGCAGGCATGTCAGATAGAACTAAACCTGAATTAGCCCCGGTTTCAGGAAACATTGTGCGCTCACCATTTTTATCAACCAAGATAACTACAACACCTGTTGCATCACTAGTTTTCTTCAAGAAAGCGTGATCAACGCCTAAATCTTCAAACTCTGAAATGAGGGCTGCACCTGCAGAGTCATTTCCTATACGGGCAACAATGCTGGCACCTGTGCCAGTGTGTGCAATCCACGATGCAACATTTCCAGCAGCGCCGCCACCATGGGTAGTAATTTTTGAGGGCGTATCTTCACCGTAATTAATTGGGGCTTGCAGAGAAACAACAACATCGAGCATGACATCGCCGATGCATAAGACTCTCTTGCTTACATTAAGCGGCATATTACTTATTAAGGGCTACAGCGATATCTGCTGCAAGTGCGCTATTTGATTTAATGATTTCGATATTAACGCGCAGAGAATCGCCATCACTTGCAGTATGAAAGTGCTCGAGTAAGAAAGGCGTAACAGCCTTTCCTGTAATTCCTTCTTTCTCGGCATTGGCTAATCCGCTAGCCAAGATTGAATCGTGTAATTTCTTGTCCATCTGATTCTTAACTGGGTTGGCAACAATTAACGCTGAAGAGTTGGTCTTCATTGATGCTCGCGCCTTAATTGCAGATGCAATTTGTTCTGCAGTATCTGCTTGGTATTCGATTTCAAAGCCAGAGTCAGTTAAATAAAATCCAGGAAACTTCTTTGTTTTATATCCGATGACACCGATTGCCAGAGTTTCTAGGCGCTCAAGGGTTGCACCAACATCGAGAATTGATTTAACGCCTGCACAGACAACTGTGATGTCTAGCGCGGACAGAGCTGTGAGGTCTGCGGACTCATCAAATGATTCTTGTGCTCCGCGATGAACGCCACCCAGACCACCAGTTGCAAAGACTTTAATCCCAGCCATCACGGCTAAGTGCGCAGTTGCTGCAACAGTTGTTGCAGCGCTCTTTCCAAAGGCCACAGCAATTGCAAGGTCGCGACTAGAAGCTTTAAGAATGTTATCTCGCGTTGCAATTGTTACTAATTCTTCATCACTTAATCCGATGTGAACACTGCCATCGATAACAGCGATAGTTGCTGGCGTTGCGCCATGCGCACGAACGATTGCTTCTACTTCGCGAGCAACTTCTAAATTTGTTGGTCGTGGCAGCCCGTGGCTGATGATTGTGGATTCAAGAGCAACAATGGGAGAACCAGATGCAATGGCCGCTGCTACTTCATCTGAATATTTCAATACATCGCTGAGATCTGAATTCATGAGCGAAAGGATACCCCCCAATGCACTCGTGCTTCATGGCAAGATACGAGTATGCATTTGGCCCACATCACACCCTCAATTTTTGCGGGTCTTGGGCTAACTAGTACTACGGATTTACTTTCACTTGGGCAATCTCCACATGGCAAAGAAGTTTTATTTCTAGTCGATGGACTCGGCGCAGATGTCATCGAAAAATACAAAGATTTGATTCCTACTCTGCTTTCATTTACAAACCATGGAGTTGTTGCCACATCTTTTCCTTCAACGACAGCAACATCTCTTGCAACGCTGATGACTGGAGAACTACCCGGCACTCATGCGATGTTGGGTTACACAGTTCGTGTTCCACGAAGTGGTGGACGAGTACTTAATTCATTGAAGTGGGATGAAAGAGTTGACCCGCATGTGTGGCAGAACGTTCCGACACTCTTTGAACGCGCAGCCGAAGAAAATATCTCTGTTTCACACATTGCTGCCAAGCGTTATGAAAATACCGGATTTACTCAAGCAGTCTTTCGTGGGGCCACCTATCGCGGTGCAAATGTATTGCCAGACATGATTGCTGAAACCAAGACAGCACTTTCAAGCGAACCATCATTCGCCTATGTCTATATCAATGACCTAGATGTCGCAGGACATAGCGATGGTGTTGGTTCGGATAAATGGTGCGCAGCACTTTCATACGTTGATCAGGTTGCTAAGGCACTTGTCACACAATTGCCCCGTGGGACTCGAATCTTTTTAACAGCCGATCACGGCATGGTGAATGTGGAAGAAAAAATCGTATTGGGTCAAGATAATGATTTGTTATCAGGCATAGAAACTATTGCCGGAGAACCACGTGCTCGTCATCTTTATTTGTCGGAAGGCGCGGATTCACCAAGTGCTCGAGCAGACTTTGCGCAAAAGTGGCGCGAATACCTGGGGGAGCGAGCAGATGTATTTACTCGTGAAGAAGTTACACAGAACAAACTCTTTGGTCCTTCACTAGTTGAGAACGCAATTGATCGCATGGGCGATGTCATTGCAATTGCACATGGTGGAGTTATTTTGATTGACCCAGAACGCACTGCACTAGAAGGTGCGATGGTTGGTCATCATGGTGGTTCAAGTGAGATTGAAAGCTCTGTGCCACTGCTTTCAAGAGTGGTTAGTTAAACTCATCCTCTTCATCTTTTTTAGCAGCTCCTGCACCAAACATAATTTCATCCCATGATGGAACCTTTGCGCGACCAACAACGCCATCGCGCTCTGCTGACTCATCTGGCTCTTCGCGAAGTGAAACCAAACGAGGTGGTTCTGCTCGAATTGGTTCTGGGGCAGATGTAATTCGAATTGGCGCAGGTGCTGGTTCATCTGAGTAGATCAATCCAGTTTCCGGGCGTGAGTGCTCTGCAATCTTTGCGATTCCGGGTGCATCACCCATCATCCACCGTGCGTTTTCATCTTGAGATGTGATTGAGCGACGAGTTGGATCGAACTCCCAAATTGCATCGCCATGACCATCGCTATTTGGATAACTCAGCGAAAGAGACCATGTGCCATCGTGATGGCGCCATGCATTCCAGGCTAAGTCATCTTCTGAAATATCGCGTGGTGCAAGTCGACCAAGGACAACTTCAAAGAGTGTTTCTGGTTCTTCACCAGGATTGCGGCGAACAACGATTGCGTGAGCTTGGTCAATAATAAATGAACGTTCTTGAAGAATTGGACCAGCAAAGCGTTCGATTTTTTCAATACTTGTTCCAGAGTCGCGCGCAATATCTTGCGCACTTTCTCCAAGGCGCAGACGGCGCTGAATATCTTTAACGCTGAGAATCTGCTCGTCTTCATTCGGAACAGATGAGAGTCGTTGTTGATTAACAGATGCGCGTAATGAGTCGCTAATGCGCAGCGTAAATTCATTACCGTCATTATCAGCAAGGGTTACGTGAACACCATCTGGTGTCTTGCCGGTGAATCGAAGATCAGTCACGAGGTTGAGCGTAACCGATGGCAGCCCGATAAGTAGAGAGGTACGGCAGTGTTGCCACCATTGCGGCGAACATAAAGCCAAGTGGAACCCAAAACGCGGACCGTGCACCGGCGTTATCGATGATGATGCCAGCGAGTGCGCTAGAAATTGCAGCACCGAGTGGCATACCTGCAATTACCCATGTCAGGGCTTCAGTAATTTGTCCTGCAGGCACTGCATTTTCAACTGTTCCGTATGCATTCACAATGAGTGGAGCGATAAACAAACCATTAACAAATAACGCAACTGCCAACAAAGCAATTGAG
>JBEAYI010000034.1:0-6629 GCA_041159375.1 Actinomycetota bacterium | reverse complement strand
ACCGAAGAAACTACTGAGATTGCACTCGAAGCTGTCAGATTCAATCCAATCGCAATTGCACAGAATTCACGTCGCCATAAACTTTCATCCGAGGCATCACGTAGATTGGAACGAGGAGTAGATCCTTCTTTGGCAGAATTCGCTTCAGCTAGATTTGTTCAGTTGCTCTCAGAACACAGCACGGCGCAGCATGTTGAATCAGCAAGTGTTGGTGAACCCAAGTTCCCAGCAACTTTTATAATAAATCCAACTCATATCTCAAGTATTTTAGGTTTTGAAGTATCAAATGCTCAGATTATTAAAACGCTGCAAACTGTTGGGTGCGATATTGATGAGAAAAAATGGTTGATTGATCCTCCATCATGGCGTCCTGATTTAACAAATACTTCAGATCTAGCAGAAGAAGTTGCTCGAATGATTGGTTATGACAGTATCCCTTCTATCTTGCCTGATCGACCTATTCACGCATCTCTCACGTCGATTCAAAAACGTAGGCGCTTCATCTCCCAATTTTTAGCAAATCGCGGATTCGCAGAAGTTCTAACGTTTCCATTTACAAATCAGAAAACAATTGACGACATGGGATTTGTAGGTCCTCGCGCTTCCACCTATGCGTTGGCAAATCCAATGTCAGATGAAAACCCACTTCTTCGCGTGCATTTAATACCGGGTTTAATTGAAGTTGCTGCTCGCAATATAAGTCGAGGCGCGCAAAACTTCGCTATTTTCGAAATGGGTTCGATATTTAGAAGTTCAAAGACACTTGAAACTTTTATCAATCCTGAAACTGGTAGTCGCCCAAAAGACTCAGTGATATCCCAGATATTCGCATCTGTCCCTGAGCAAACTGAAATGGTTTCCGGACTGTTAGTAGGTAAAAAGGAAGTTGAAAACTGGCAAGGTAAATCCACTGATTTTGGATGGAGTGATGCGGTCTCATTTGCGCAGGAAATTCTTGAACTATGTCACTTGAACTTCGAAGTGAAACGCTCGGATCTTGCGCCGTGGCATCCAGGTCGTTGTGCAGAAATTTTGATAGATGGCAAAGTTGTTGCGCATGCAGGAGAAATTCATCCACGTATTCTGAGTCAATATAACTTGCCACCTCGTTCAAGTGCATTTGCTGTAAATCTGGGAGCGCTGCCGGAATCTTCACTGGTTCGACCTAACCGTGTAGGCGTTATGCCAGCTGCTGTACAGGATGTTGCGTTGATCGTTGATTCAACAGTTACCGCCCTTGAAGTTCAGCAAGCGTTGATGGATGGAGCAGGCGAATTGCTTGAATCAATAAACCTCTTTGATCGTTACGACAAGATTGGCAATGGAAAAATTTCTCTCGCCTTTACTCTCACCTTCAGAGCCGAGGATCGAACATTAACCGGTGAAGAGGTTTCAGTGATGCGAGAAGCAGCAACGGATCTAGCTGCCAAGCGATGTGGGGCTGTAGTACGAACCGCATAATTATGCATATATTTGCATAATTACCCATATCCTTATAGCCTTCTTGCATGAAAACTGCCGTCATAGGTGCCAGCGGATACGCGGGAGGCGAACTCCTTCGCTTGCTCTCAACTCATCCGCATTTGCAAGTGACTCAAGTAAGCGCTCATAGCAACGCTGGGGAGTTAATAACAAACGTTCATCCTCATCTGACAACTCATAATGGTGAAAGATTTTTAAGTATTGATTCACTCAATTTTGAAGATATCGAATTTGCATTCATAGCTTTGCCACACGGACAATCTGCGGGGATTGTTGAGAAGTTCTCGAAAAATACAAAGATTGTGGATCTAGGTGCTGATTTTAGATTAACTGATGCTACGCAGTGGAAAAAGTATTACGAGGGGATTCACGCTGGAGCATGGACCTACGGCTTACCTGAGATTCCTGGCAGCAGGGAGAAAATTTCCCAGTCACAACAAGTTGCCAATCCTGGTTGTTATGCAACTTCAATCATTACCGGCGTTCTACCAGCATTAGATGTTATTGATTCATCAGACGTGGTTGTCGTGGCTGCATCTGGCACAACAGGTGCGGGTCGAAACGCAAAGATTTCCTTGATTGCAAGTGAAGTAATGGGTTCCTTAACTTCGTATAAATTTGGTGGCGTTCATCAACATACTCCTGAAGTGGAACAAGCTCTGAGCCTGGCTTCAGGAAAAACAGTAAAGATATCGTTGACGCCAATTCTGGCGCCTATGCCTAGAGGAATTCTTTCCACAATCACCGCTCGTTTATCGGTGAACATGGACACAGAAAATGTTCACTCTCTCTTTAGTAATTTTTACAAGAATGATTACTTCGTTGATGTATTACCTATTGGTCAAATGCCCAAAACAGGATCATTAACGGGATCCAATAAAATCCAAATGCAGGTTGCTGTAGATGAACATACTCATCGCTTGGTTATCAGTGTTGCTATTGATAATTTGGGTAAAGGAGCCGCCAGTCAAGCGATACAAAATGCAAATCTCATGTGTGGATTCCACGAAGGCGCAGGATTATCAACGGATGGATTAGGCGCGTGAAATTGCCAAAGGGGTTTGTTGGAGCAGCTACAGCCGCGGGATTAAAGATTACAGGGGCGAAGGATTTAACTTTAATCGTTAATCAAGGTCCTAAGAATTGGGCGTCTGCAGTATTTACCACTAATCAAGTAATTGCTGCTCCCGTTATATGGAGCAAGGAAGTTATCAAGGGGTCTGCAGTTCGCGCGGTTGTTCTTAATTCAGGTGGAGCAAATGCTTGCACCGGTTCACAAGGTTTTCAAGATACACATAAGAGCGCAGAGCATGTAGCTTCACTTCTCAATCATTCTTCTTCTGAAATTTTTGTTTGCTCAACTGGAATGATCGGTGAGTTTTTACCGATGGATAAAGTTTTAAACGGTATAGATGTTATTGCGGCTAATTTAACAAATGTAGCGTTACTTGATTGCGCTGAAGCGATTATGACAACTGATTCAATTCCGAAGATATCAACTGTGCAAGCTTCTGGAGTACAGATGAGCGGAATAGCTAAAGGTGCCGGGATGTTAGCACCGGCTCTGGCAACCATGCTCTGCGTCGTTATGACTGATGCTGTTCTACCTGAAGAAGCGGATTCAATTTTTAAGGATATTGTTGATAAGACCTTTAATCGGATTGATTCTGATGGTTGCACGTCAACAAATGACACGATTCTATTTATGTCTTCAGGAGCAAGCGGAGTTGAATTGACCCAGGAGCAATGTGCTTCAATGCTTGAAGAAGTGTGCGCGTCCTTGTCCAATCAGTTAGTCGCTGATGCTGAAGGTTCAACCAGGACCATTCACATTAACGTCAAAAATGCAGTTTCCGAATTAGATGCAGTTGAAGTTGCACGTGCTTGCGCTAGAAACAATCTATTAAAAGCGGCAATTTTTGGGGGAGATCCAAATTGGGGACGAGTGTTAGCTGCAGTTGGAACAGCTAAGGCGTTCATGAATCCACACACAATAGATGTCACTCTCAATGGTGTTCCTGTCTGCATTTCAAGCGCTCCTGGTGTGGATAAATCTTCAGTGAGTTTTCTCGATAGGTTGGTTTCGATTGATATTAATTTAAATGTTGGGTCAAGTTTTGCAACCGTCATGACTAATGATTTATCTCATGATTATGTACACGAGAATTCGGCGTATTCAACATGATGATTGTTAAATTCGGTGGTCATGCAATGAAAGATGCAGATGGGTTATTCGCTCACTCTATTGGTTTAGCGCTTTCAATGGGTGAAAGAGTAATTGTTGTTCACGGTGGTGGCCCCCAGATTAATGCTGAACTATCTCGGCTCAACATCGAAAGCACATTTGTGAATGGGTTTCGTTATACGACAGAAGAGATTTTTGCAATCGTCGAAAATGTTCTTGTCAATATTGTTGGTCCTGAAGTGGCCTCTAATCTTGTTTCGAACGGCATTAAGGCACAATCAATCTCCGGGAAAGATTCTCACATTTTGACAGGTTCTCCGATTGAAGGTTTAGGAAAAGTTGGAAAGATTTCTAAGGTGGATAGAGAACCTATACAAGAACTCTTGAATGCGCAGATTGTTCCTGTAATCGCTCCAATTGCTCAAGATGTGACGGGCGGTACCGGTTTGAATATAAATGCGGATTTAGCAGCCGCTGCAATATCCGCTGCTTACGAGGGATCAACTCTAATTATCATGACTGATGTTGCTGGTATTTACCGTAATTGGCCAGATAAGAATTCCCTTATAAGTGAAATATCTTCCAGTGAACTTAGTAAATTGAGAAGCAGTTTTTCAGATGGAATGTTGCCCAAAGTACTAGCCGTACTTGAGGCCGTTGATGCTGGTGCTCAAACAGTTCGGATAATTGATGGAACCAATGAACAAAGTTTTGAGGAAGCTCTTTCAGGTCGCGGCGGAACTCTGGTGCATGCATGAAAAACAAAGATTTCGCAGATTTGTGGTCACAGAATTTGATGTTTAATTACGCCGTTCCATCAATAACCTTAGTTAAAGGTAAGGGATCCATCGTTTTTGACGCTGATGGCAAGAAGTACATTGATATGTTGGGTGGAATCGCTACGAATATTCTTGGCCATTCGCATCCGGCTGTAGTTTCAGCAGTTAACCGGCAGATTAAGACGCTTTCTCATGTGAGCAATTTTTATTCTCACCCCAATGCAATCGAACTAGCCCAAATATTGGTTCGTTTAACAGGGGATAAGCAATCTCGAGTATTTTTTGCACAATCAGGCGCCGAAGTAAATGAAGCTGCAATCAAACTCTCTAGGAAAACCGGCCGCACACGAATCGTTGCAATGACAGGATCATTTCATGGTCGCACTATGGGATCACTCTCTCTCACTGGGCAGATCTCTAAAAAAATTGCGTTTGCCCCTTTATTGAAAAATGTAAAACACGTTCCTTTTGGTGATGTTAAAAGGGCTAGGAGAGCCATTAACTCCAGAACAGCTATGGTAATTGTGGAACCGATTATGGGAGAAGCGGGTGTGATTGTTCCGCCTCTAAATTATCTAAAGGAACTTCGTGAGGCTTGCACAAAGAATGGTGCGCTATTAGTTATTGATGCAGTGCAAACTGGAGTAGGACGTACGGGCCAATGGTTTGGGTATGAATACTCGGGAATAAAACCGGATGTAATCACGGTGGCAAAGGGTTTGGGAGCAGGATTGCCTCTTGCAGCGATGATTGCTGTTGGCAAAACATCGCAACTCTTTGAACCAGGCGATCATGGATCAACCTTTGGCGGCAATCCGGTTACTACGGCAGCATCGATCGCAGCCATCAAGTGGATTGAGAAGAACAAAACCTTGGCTAAGTGTAAAACTGATTTCAAATATCTCTCTTCAAACATCAATTCTATTCCTGGGGTTTCTGAGGTGCGAGGAGCTGGTTTATTAGTCGGAATCGCTTTGCAGAAAAACATCTCTTCAGAAGTTGCGGAAGCTCTACAGGCAAAAGGGTTTCTCGTTAATGCGGCTAATCCCAACACCATAAGAATCGCTCCTGCATTAAATATTTCAATGAAAGAACTTAACCAATTTGTTAAGGCACTCAAGGAGGCTATGTCTGATGTCCATTAATTCGCAGAATGTTTCAGCTCGCAGGGCTAGAGCGATATCGTTGATTCAAGCTGGATTGATTCACTCACAAACTGATTTAGTAAACCAGTTAAAGAAGAGTGGATTTCGCGTGACTCAAACAACCGCCAGTAGAGATTTAGAAGAAATCGGTGCTGTGCGGGGTCGCAATACTCAAGGTGAATCTGTCTATCAAATTCGCGAATCATCAGATGATGCACTTTCTCGAGTTAATCCAGTTCCGTCCAAGTTGATTCTCTCCGTTGATCACAGCGCAAATCTCGCAGTTGTACATACTCCGCCTGGAGCAGCGCAATTTGTTGCAAGTTCGTTAGACCACGCCGATCTCACAGGTGTCATTGGAACCCTTGCAGGAGATGACACGATTATCCTTGTGTCAAAGAAATCAACCGGCGGTGCGCAGTTAGCGAAAGAGTTACTTGCTTTCGCGAATGCTAAAAATTCTCGGAGCAACAAAACAGGGAGAAAATAAATGGCTTTATGGGGAGGACGTTTCTCAAATAAACCCACTAATGCGGTATTTGCCTTGTCGCAAAGTATCTCTTTTGATTGGCGATTAGCTCCATATGATCTGAGATCGTCATTAGCCCACCTTGCTGTACTTGAAAAAGCCGCACTCATTTCCAAGGATGACTCGGCAAAAATTAGAGAGGCGCTGAAAGAACTAATCGGTGAAGTTTCTTCAGGAAAATTTCTTCCTAATGACTCGGATGAAGATGTGCACAGTGCTCTTGAAAGAGGATTAACAGAAAAACTGGGTACATTGGGAGGAGCGCTTCGAGCGGGTCGTTCTAGAAATGATCAAGTTACGACTGATCTTCGTTTGTTTGCTATAGATCACATGCTCTCTTTAGCTCTCATGCTTACTGAAATGATTGAAGTGATTCTTGATAAAGCGACTGAGTATGCCAACGATGCCGCTCCTGGGTTTACTCACATACAACATGCACAACCAATATCTTTTGGACACGAAATAGCAAAGCATGCACATGCTTTCGCGCGAGACATAGACCGTATAAA
>JBEAYI010000033.1:0-6744 GCA_041159375.1 Actinomycetota bacterium | reverse complement strand
CGTAGAAGTTGTACTGGTACTAGGCGGAGATGGAACTATTTTGCGTGGCGCCGAATTTGCCTTGAAAGAAAACATTCCACTTCTTGGTATCAATTTAGGTCATGTTGGGTTTATGGCCGAAGTTGAAGCATTTACCTTTGAGAAAGTTGCACAGGCAGTAATTGATAAGGATTATGTGCTTGATCCTCGAATGCTTTTAACCTTTCAAGTTAAGCGAGGAAAGAACATCATTGATCAAGGCTGGGCACTTAATGAAATCAGCATTGAGAGAAAAAGCACGACGATGGCTGAACTTTTTGTTCAAATTGATGACAGACCATTATCGAGATGGGGTTGTGACGGGATTATTTGTGCAACTCCCACTGGTTCCACAGCTTATGCATTCTCTGCGGGCGGGCCAGTTCTGTGGCCAGAAGTCCAAGCGATGGTCTTATTGCCGATAGCCGCACATGCACTCTTTGCTAAGCCAATGGTTATTGCTCCAACATCAACCATTGGAATTACCATTGAATCATCCGATGCATCTTTATCGGCTGATGCTTTGCGAAAGATAGAACTTAAAAAGAATGATCATATTGAAATAACTAAAAATTCAAATCAAGTGATTCTTGCTCACCTTAAATCCACGATTTTTACGGATAGGTTAGTTGCTAAATTCAAGCTACCAATTGAAGGCTGGCGTGGTGAGTGAGCGAACTTTTCTAGAAGAGATCAATATTAAGAATATTGGAGTTATCACTCAAGCAACCGTTGAGTTCAATAAAGGTTTAACGGTGCTTACGGGTGAAACTGGCGCAGGAAAAACCATGGTTTTAACAGCACTTAATTTAGTTTTAGGCGGAAAGAGCGAGAGCTCTTTAGTTCGAAGTGGCGAAGAGAGATTAACTGCCAGCGCTTTATTCAGCATTCCAAAGAAGAAAGTTTCAACGCTTGAAGCGATTGGTATTGAGGTTGAAGATGGGGCCTTATCAATTTCTCGCAGCGTTACCAAGGATGGGAAAAGCAAAGCTGTCGCTAGCGGAGTAAGTGTTAGCACTGGTGTTTTATCAGAGGTGAGCGATTACCTTATCGAAATTCATGGACAGAGCTCCGGCTTGAATATTACAAAAGGATCTAAACAACGAGAATTACTCGATCGATATGCAGGTGATCCTCTGCATGCCGTATTGAATAATTACCAGGATTGTTTGGCACAGTATGTTCAAATCAAAGAACGAATAAAGGATTTGAAGAAGAGTGCGGCTAGTCGCGAAGAGTCTTTGGCATCTTTGAAGGCATTTAGCGAATCTTTCGGCAAATTAAAACCGATAGCAGATGAATTAAGTTCAATAGATAATGAGATTTCACGATTATCTTCGGTTGAAGAGTTACGAATTGCCGTTAGCCAAGCTGTAGAAGTTTTAGAAAATGATGATGCCGGCGTTATTAGTGCTTTGGGATTAGCCAAGAAGTCACTTGATGGGGTTAAAGGAAAAGATTCACGAGTAGAGAAGTTCTCAGATGACTTCAATGAAGCATTCTTTGTATTAGCTGATGTGATGCCGAATCTCACCTCATATCTGCAATCCCTCGAAGCTGACCCAGATAGATTGGATTTTCTTCAGGAAAGAAAAGCCGCGCTCACAGCATTTATCAAGAAATGGAGTACAACAGCTGAAGGCGATGATTCTCTAAAAGAGTTGATTCAGCGCCACTCAACGATTGCTTCATCATTAGAAGATTTAAGCGGTGGAGATCAGCGAATACTGGAGTTGGAGAAAGAACTATCTGGTGTGAAAAAAAGTCTCTTAGCATCGGCTATCGATCTATCTAAGAATCGTCGCGAAGCCGCAAAGCGCTTATCTTCCAATGTTTCTGAAGAGATGCATTCACTCTCGATGCCTCAAACAAATTTGATCATCGATGTTTCCTCGCCTGATTACGATTCTGCTCTGAAAGAGAGTGATTTCACCGCAGTTGGTTGCGATAACGTTTCTATGTATTTACAAACGCATAAAGATGGACAACTTGTTTCTTTAGCAAAGGGCGCCTCAGGTGGCGAAATGTCTCGCGTTATGTTGGCACTCGAAGTTGTTATAGCGGCGTCTAATCCTGTTGGAACATATATTTTTGATGAAGTTGACGCAGGTGTTGGGGGAGCCGCAGCGATTGAAGTTGGTCGTCGTTTACACACTCTGTCCAAAAACGCACAAGTAATAGTTGTAACGCATTTGCCGCAAGTTGCTGCTTGGGGAGATCAACATTACGTTGTTGAAAAAAGCATTGACGGCACTGTTATATCCAGTGGAGTTACATCGGTACAAGGCGAGGATCGAATTTCGGAGATTGCTCGAATGTTGGCTGGTTTGCAGGATTCATCAAGCGCTAAGGAACACGCTGCAGAACTGCTAAATATGCGCCTTGAAGGTTAAATCAGAATTTAGTGATAGGTTGTCCTTCCATGGGCCAACCTCATGTAACCAAGCATTTATTCGTAACAGGCGGAGTCGCCTCTAGTCTTGGTAAAGGCCTCACAGCTTCTAGTCTCGGCAGATTATTGATTTCTCGCGGTCTGCGCGTAACCATGCAAAAACTCGATCCGTACTTAAATGTCGATCCTGGAACCATGAATCCATTTCAACATGGTGAAGTTTTCGTTACTGATGATGGTGCCGAAACAGATTTAGATATTGGACATTATGAAAGATTTCTTGATCGTAATCTTCATGGATCTGCAAATGTCACAACAGGACAGGTTTATTCCCGAGTTATTAGCCGTGAACGTCGTGGAGAATATCTAGGTGAAACAGTCCAGGTAATTCCGCATATTACAAATGAAATCAAAGAACGTATTCGGGCGATGGCAGCTCCGGATATTGATGTTGTCATCACCGAAATTGGCGGAACCGTTGGAGATATTGAATCACAGCCTTTTCTTGAAGCAGCGCGACAAATTCGACAAGAAGTTGGGCGCGATAATGTTTTCTACTTGCATATTTCCTTAGTTCCATACATCGGTCCATCAGGTGAACTAAAAACGAAACCAACTCAACATAGCGTGGCCGCTCTTCGCAGTATTGGTATTGCCCCAGATGCCGTTGTACTTCGTTCTGATCGACCAATTCCAGATGGTATTAAGCGCAAGATTTCACTTATGTGCGATGTGGATTTAGAGGCAGTAGTTGCAGCTGTGGATGCGCCTTCAATTTATGATATTCCGAAGGTTTTATACGCCGAAGGTTTGGACTCTTATGTTGTTCGTAGGTTGGGATTAAAATCTCATGATGTTAAATGGGGAGATTGGGATGATCTTCTTAAGATTGTTCATAATCCTAAACACCATGTCACTGTTGCCCTGGTTGGTAAGTACATAGATCTACCAGATGCATATCTTTCGGTATCAGAAGCTTTACGAGCTGGTGGGTTCGCCAATAATGCAAAAGTTGACCTGAAATGGGTGGCTAGTGATGACTGTGCAACACCTGATGGCGCAAAAGCGGCTTTAGGCGATGTTGATGCTATTTGTGTACCAGGTGGTTTCGGTGTTCGCGGAATCGAAGGAAAACTTGGAGCGTTGAAGTTTGCACGAGAGAATAAGATTCCAACTCTTGGTCTATGTCTAGGTCTTCAATGCATGGTTATTGAAGCCGCGAGAAACTTAGCTGGAATTATCGATGCGAATTCTGCCGAGTTCTCTCCCGAATCAGGCGTACATGTCATCGCAACGATGGAAGATCAAAAATCGATCGTTGCTGGAAGCGGTGATATGGGCGCAACCATGCGACTAGGTTTGTATAAGGCTGACTTAATGCCAGGTTCGATAGTTGCGCAAACTTATGGCAGCAAGGAAGTATCTGAAAGACATCGCCATAGATACGAAGTGAATAATCAATATAAGGATCAGATTGCAGCGGCAGGATTGGTTTTCTCTGGGATTTATACGAAGGAAAACTTAGTTGAATTTGTGGAGCTGCCAGCAGATGTACATCCGTTCTATGTTGGAACTCAAGCTCATCCTGAGTTGAAATCACGACCTACTCGTCCGCATCCCCTGTTCATAGGGCTAGTCGCTTCGGCTATAGCCTTGAAGGGCAAAAAATGATTGTTGGCGTTCCCCGCGAAATTAAGATTCAGGAATATCGCGTTGCGTTAACTCCCGAAGGAGTTACTGAATTTGTAAAAAATGGTCATAGTGTTTTAATCGAGAAGGACGCTGGATTAGGGTCAAGTATTACTGATGAGAATTACGTTCAAGCTGGCGCAAAAATAATTGAATCGGTAGAAAAGTTGTGGCAAGAAGCAGATTTAATCTTGAAAGTGAAAGAACCAATAGAAGCAGAGTATTCTCGCATGCGCGAGGATCAAATTCTTTTTACCTATCTACACTTAGCAGCTTCCAAGGCATGTACTGATGCACTGATTAAAGCGAAAACAACTTCTATTGCCTATGAAACTGTCGAAGTAGATGGAGCACTTCCACTGTTAGTTCCAATGAGTGAAGTCGCAGGACGAATGGCCACTCAAGTTGGAGCAGATGCGCTTCTCAAACCTAAAGGTGGACGCGGAGTTCTTCTAGCCGGCGTACCTGGAGTTTCTCCCGGCAAAGTTGTTGTTATTGGGGGAGGAATTGCAGGTTTAAATGCGGCTGTTATCGCACTGGGAATGGGCGCAGATGTAACAGTTCTAGATCGCTCTGCAAAGCGATTAGCGCAGATTGATCAGATTTACAGTGGAAGAATCAAAACTCTTATGTCCAGCACTGCAAGTATTCAGAAATCTATCTACGAAGCTGATCTGGTTATAGGCGCTGTGTTGATTCCTGGTGCTCGCGCTCCAAAGTTAGTAACTAATCAAGATGTGTCAAAGATGAAACCTGGTTCAGTTTTAGTTGATATCGCAATCGATCAAGGTGGCTGCTTCGAAGATTCCAAGGCAACTACACATGAAAATCCAACGTTTAACATCCATAATTCAGTTTTTTACTGCGTAGCAAATATGCCAGGAGCGGTACCGGTTACATCCACATATGCATTGACGAATGTGACTCTTCCATTTGCAATACAGATTGCAAATCTCGGTTGGGAGACAGCGCTTAAGCAGAATCCTGATTTAGCTAAAGGCTTGAATACTCATGCAGGTAAAGTGACATATAAAGCCGTAGCCGAAGCACACGGTTATGAATTTTCGCCAGTACTCTGATCAGTTTCTAAATTTCTCGCGGATTGAACGCGGTTTATCTACCAACTCTGTCTTGGCTTACACACGCGATCTTCAGCGATTTTCTGATTTTCTTCTGGAGAATTCCATAGATTTATCACAGATCCAGCAAAAAGAGTTAGATCTTTTCATTAGCGCATTAAGCAAAACTAATTTGGCATTGAGTACAGTCAATAGAGTTCTTTCGACGCTTCGCTCGTTTTACGGATACCTTGAACGTGAGCATGGGATACATAACCCAATGAAAGATGTTGAATCCAGGAAAATTCCTTTGCGTTTGCCGAAAGCTTTGACGGTCTCTGAAATCACTTCGTTAATTGATGGTTCATATAGCGAAGATAATGTGATTTCGCTTCGAGACAGAGCAATACTTGAACTTTTGTACAGTACAGGTGGTCGCGTTTCTGAAATAGTGGGTATCAATGTAAACGATATTTCAATGATGAAATCAGATTCTTCTGAAGTGCGAGTGATAAAACTTCGAGGTAAAGGCAATAAGGAACGAATCGTTCCGATGGGTAGTTTTTCAGTGAAGGCTTTGGATGATTATTTAGTACGAGTTAGACCAAACCTTCTTGGCAAGAATTCCAGGAATAAGAATGATGCGCTCTTTCTTAATCAACGTGGTAGCAGAATTTCCAGGCAAAGCGCTTGGCAGATTGTTGTTGATAGTGCGAAAAAATGCGGATTATCTGAGGGGATATCTCCCCACGTATTTAGACATTCTTTCGCCACGCATTTATTAGATGGTGGGGCAGACATTCGTGTTGTGCAGGAATTATTGGGACACGCATCAGTTACGACAACGCAGATTTATACTTTAATAACAATAGATAAGATTCGAGAGTCTTATTCGTTAGCCCATCCAAGGGCTCGTTCTTAAATTACTGTCCGCGTAAACGTCGTGCAAGAATGCTTTGATCACCCTTTGCTTCAAGATCAGCAATGATCACAGCGATTGATTCGCGGACAATACGACCGCGATCTACCGCTAAACCTAAATCACCACGAAGTTGTAAGCGCGCTTGATCTAAATCATAGAGTTCATCGGGGGAGAGATACACAGTTATCTTTTCGTCATGCTTTTCACGACCAGACGGAGATTTATCAACGCTAGTGACGCGGCGACGTTGTATTGCTCGTACACCTTTTTTAGAAGGTGAAGTTGTTGGTGCTGCAATTGCCGGAGCAACAAGAGGTTTAGCTGGTTCAACATCGGCTTGCTTTACAGATGTGAGCGCAGGTGAAGTGGAACGAAATAGTTCGTCTGCACCAGGAAGACTTGCTCTGCGTGTCATCGTGCGCCTCCTCGGGCAATTAGTTCACGTGCTAAACGTCGGTATGAAGCGGCTCCACCTGAAGATGAAGCATAAGAAGTAATAGGTTCGCCAACAACGGTTGTTTCTGGGAAACGAATAGTTTTCGCGATAATCGTTTCAAAAACATCTTCAGGATATTTTTCAAGAATTGCGCCAAGAACTTCTCGATTATGAAGCGTTTTACGATCATACATAGTTGCAAGAATGCCGATGAGCTTTAGATCTGGAT
>JBEAYI010000134.1:0-2573 GCA_041159375.1 Actinomycetota bacterium | reverse complement strand
AAATCTTCCTGCTGAATATGTATTAATTCACCGCGTCACCATGGGTACAACTGGAATCTTCTGCCAGCTAGAAGCTGAAGGGCGTTGGCTTGATGAAGCGATTATCTGGCTGCCAGAGATTACGCCAGCTTCTTTAACTCGTTAGAAAATCTGTGCTTTAAATTTTCTGGCTTCACTGATTACGAGGCAATAACTAAGTTCATTTTTGCGACTTAAACTACTCCCCAATTCCTTGGGTCACACTAAAGCCACTAGACAAAACATTAATTGATCGGCATTCATGGACGGCTCAACCATAAATTGTGTCTTCGTCTAAATCCTCTTCGTCTGGATCTTTTTTGCTTAATTTCATACTTTTTTTGTGAGTTCTACTTTTGACTACTAAAACAATTACAACCAAAACAATTGTTAACATCACTAGAGCAACTGCAATTAGTTCCAATTACAAGCACCCCCTGTATTTAATTCATAAAATATCATGAGGGGATTTAACATCGGCTGTTTGAGAAATACTTTCCGCAAAGCAATGAGCGAGCGCTGAGGCTTTCTCAACACCCGCTCATTACTCTATGCAGCGATACGTGGCCGTCCCGCTTTACGTTTACGTTCGATCACAACACCATCTTCAAATAATTCTCCGCCCCACACACCACATGGTTCTTGGCGTGAGAGTGCACCGCTTAAACACTTTGCACGAACAGGACATTCACCGCAGAGTGCCTTGGCAGCCTTTATATCGGCCTCGGCTTCAGAGAAAAATGTTTCCGGGTTGGCGCTGTGACATGGAAGCGCATAACCGATCGCGCTCTCATACGTTCCGGTGACATCGTTTAATCCGATCTTGTCTCCGGTTTCTGCCCATCCTGGTACTAGTAGTTCGCTGTAGAGAACGCTCATGGTTCTCACCTCTTCCCTCTCGTTGTTCTTCCTGTTAGTTAGTAGTTGGTTTGTATTTGGTTTTCGGTTCTTAGTGGTGGAAATGAAAAAGGGCCCGAATCCTTTGTGGATTCGAGGCCCTTGGTTGGCTGCTATCGATTAGGCGATAGTGCCCCAAGTGGCCTCATCCACTGCGTAAAAAGCTGCGTAAAACGCTGGCTTTGTGGCAGTAGGCCAAGTTGTATAGCGCTTATTAGTCGCTGTACTTGCATGTGAATGGGCATGAGAAGCAGCGCTAACGCGTGAAGCGTTAACGTTTAGAGTGCTTACGATTGTTGACATCGCGTGCTCCCTTTTCTCTCGTGCACATCCATATTTTGGATGAAGTAGAAGGGTAAAGCATGCCCCCGCAAATTTGCAAATGGGTTTTTAGGAACTCGCGAGTAACCCAGATTCACGCAGGAATCGGCTCGGTTCTCCGCGATAGCTCATGCGTAAATCCTTCTTCGCACGCGTAATTCCAACGTAGAACAATCGGCGCTCTTCATCGATCGCGTTCTGATTCTCTGGACCTGTATTGCCTGATTCAAATGGCAGTATCGATTCGCTGACGCCGATTAAAAATACTCGTTCCCACTCAAGTCCCTTAGCTGCGTGCAGTGTTGCCAAAGTAAGCACAGGCATCGTTGGCGGATTATTTTGTTGCACGCGATCTTCTACTTCACGCAGATATGCACGCAGAGTCTTTGGCGCAAATGAATCATCAGCATCTAATTCCCGAGCAAGGTGAAGCAATCCTGCGATGCCATCAATGGCTGCGCCCGTCAAAAATGGTTGTGCCAGAGTGCGCAATTCATCAAGCCAATAAACACCTTCTGTTGGAATAACAGATGCGGTGCGAACGCCTTTAAGGAATTCGCGAACATCAGTGCGATCAAAGAATCTTTCGTTAAATTCGCGAACATCAGTGCGATCAAAGAATCTTTCGTTATTGCGTACTTGATACGGCAAGCCCGCTGCGGCAATTGCTTTTTCAATGGAATTCAGTTGATTGTTGGTGCGGGCAAGAATTGCTACTTCTTGCGCTGGCGCTCCTTCGGATAAAAGCGTGCCTATGTCTTTAACAACTCCTGCAATTTCTGCGGACTCATCTTTATAGGCGGCCACTGTTGGTTTAGCACCATGATCATTTTGCGCAACGAGTTCTTGCCCCATTGCCGCACTTCTCAAAACAGTATTTGCCATCAACGTGATTTCAGGAGTCGAGCGATATCCACTGGTTAATCTGATTACTTCGGCATCTGGAAAACGTTGCGTAAAGGTATTGAGGAATACAGGTGTTGCGCCAGCGAATGAATAGATAGTTTGTGCGGGGTCTCCAACAACACAGATCTCTTGTCGGCTTCCAAGCCACGCGTTAATCACACGTTGCTGCAGCGGTGAAATATCCTGATACTCATCAATTGTGAAATAACGATATTGATCTTGTACTCGCTCACGAACTTCGCGCTCTTCTTCTAGCATCGCAGCCGTAAGCAATAAAACATCTTCAAAGTCCATTGCGCGTTCTTGCTTCATCAAAGACATATATGCCGAATACACCTGGGCAATTTGCTCTGGATTAATGCGCGGTTTCTGTGTGCGCTTTGATGATTCATTTACATAATCTTCGGGTACTACTTGAGATGACTTAGCCC
>JBEAYI010000032.1:0-6801 GCA_041159375.1 Actinomycetota bacterium | reverse complement strand
GAACTAAATACTTTGGTCCCCTTTAAGTTTCTATGCAAAACCAAAGCAAGTCCTACACCAAGTGGAATTTGCACGAGCATGCCCAGTGCCATCATGGCAAGAGTGATCTTCAAAGTTGCCCAAGTTTCTGGTGCCTTCAAAGCTGATACGTAATTATCAAAACCTACAAATTGTGGAGGTAGAAATGATGAGAGTTTTACGTCAAGAAATGAGATGTAAATGCCATAAATGATTGGAATTAAAACTGTGAATGATAAAAGCGCCCATGCTGCAAAAGTAAATTGACCTATTGGCCTAGTTAGTTTCATGCTCTTTGGCATCGAATAACTCTCTAACTAGGCCAATAGGTCGTTTAATTAACTAATTTACTACTTAGGCTCTTTAGCGAGAATTGGTTTCAACTTCTCGTTAAGCGCCGTCATAGCCTTTGTTGAATCACTCTTGCCATTTAGAACCTGAGTGACGGCATCGATTGCCGCAACTTCAAACTCTGGCCAAACAGCAATTTGTGGGTAGCGCTCAATGCGAGAACTCGATGGAATCTCTAGTTGAGCTAGATATGGGAACTTCGCAAGAAGATCAGCATCAGTTGTAATTGACTTGCGGCCAATTGCTGCTGCACCTGACTCTAGGTAAGCCTTTGCATTTGTTTTTCCAAGAACGTATTCAAGGAATTTCCATGCTGCAGTTGGGTTCTTGGCATCCTTTGGAATACCTATGTTCCAACCAGCTAGGTGAGTGATATCTGCTGATCCAGTAGGCATTGGAGCAGTTCCAATTTTGCCTTCATTCTTGTTAATTGATGGATCAAGAACGCTTCCGTAGTAACCAGAGTAATTAATCATCGCTCCGATGTTTTCTCCAAGGAACTTACTGGTGACTTCATCAGAGTTTGCTGTAGAAGCTCCCTTTGGTGAGACTGTCATGAGTTTCTTTAAGAAATCAGTTGCAGCAATTGCTTCTTTGCTATTAACAGTTGGATTGAGTGAATCATCGTAGAGTTTTCCACCAAATGACCACACCATCGTCATCCACCACCAAGAAACGTTTGGTCCGAATCCAATGATTTGACCACCGTAACCTGCGGCTTGAACTTTCTTGGCGTTGTTGTAGTACTCATCCCAAGTTTTAGCTGGGGTAAGTCCTAACTTTTCGTAGATATCTGTGCGATACCACTGGATCATTGGCTCAGTGCTGAGTGTCAAACCTAAAGTTTCACCATTGCACTTTCCGTAATCCTGTTGGCTTTGGCTAAAATCAGCGATGTCGTATTCAGATGAATCACCCAAATAACTATCAAGTGGAGCCATAGCTTGTGCTTGGCAATATGGCATCAAGAATGAGTTATCAAATTGAGCCACATCATATGCACCAGCTTTTTGCTGGTATGAAAGAAGTTGTTTCTGATGTGCTTCTCCATAAGGAGTTTCAGAAACATTTACTTTGATTCCTGTTTCCGCTTCAAAGTCTGGGATAAAGCTTTGAATAGAAGTTGAAGATGGGCTAGGAATCAAAAAGACGTTGATTTCACCAGAAGCCTCAGAGTCAGTTCCCCCGCTAGAACACGCAGCAAGAAGTAATGAAACTGATGCTAATCCAGCAAAACGTCGAATCATTTTGGAATTGAGCACCGCGGATCCTTTCCTTTCGATGTGAGGGATTCCTCACTTAGGCAAATGGAAGGTTACTTGGAATGTTAAAAAAATGGTAGTATTTTCATGAAATCTGTGAGAAATTATCTTCCTAGATTGCACTCTCATGAGGGGGGTTCACGTGTCTGTTACATCGCCTTACCGTCTGAATGTCGACGAGCAGGCTGAAAAGCTCGCTCAATTCATGGTTCGAGCCGATGACATGCATGCGCTGGGGCGGGATCTCGCTGTATCTGCGCGATCCCGCATCGTTTTTGCAGGTATGGGAAGTAGCCACTTTGCGTCTTATGAAACATGGGAAACCTTTACTCGTATGGGGTTGCCCGCTTGGTGGTTGCCCGCTTCTGAATTAATAGATGTTGGTGCTGGATTGCTTACGCCAGGAACGTTGCTTTGCCTTACTTCGCAATCGGGGGAGAGCGCGGAAGTTACGCAAGTTCTAAAGCAATTCGACCTCTCTAAGGTTGATGTTCTTGGAATTACGAACGATCCTCAAAGTAATCTTGCAAAGCATTCCGATTATTTGGTTGATCTAAAGGCCGGCCCAGAGGCAACAGTGAGCACAAAAACTTACTTGAACACTCTTGCTGCCATGAAGTTGGTTTTTTCCGAAGTTTCTAATTCATACGAAGATTCACGCTCAACCCTGCTTCGAACAGTTGATTCAATCGAAAAATATATTGCCGACATTGATTTGCATATTGACAGTGCCGAAAGTTTACTTCCGTATAAGAAGAATTATGTTTGTGTGGGCAGAGGAGTCGCGGGTGCGTCCTCGCAAACTGCTGGCCTGATACTTAAGGAAGCTGCAAAAATGTCGATCGAAGGAACTACGTCAGCATCGTTTAGACATGGCCCAATAGAAATAGCTGGTCCAGACTTGAGTATCACATTCTTTGATCATGGTACTGAACCTCACAATGCACTCAACATTAAACTCGCATCAGATTTAATTTCTTCTGGTTCCTCTGTGACTTGGATCGGTGATAAAGGAATTGGCACGAAACTTCCTTCACCTGATCGCAAGGGCACCGAAGCTCGCATTTGTGACACATTAGCTTTTCAAACTTTAAGTTTTGCGCTTGCAGCACGAACAGGTGTGCAGGCTGGAAGTTTTGCTTATGCTTCAAAAGTTACTGACACTCTGTAAATCGACCAGGAAGAGGAAAAAATGCAATTATTTGATGTCTCATATGGAAGAGAGTTGTATGCAGAGTTACCAAAGATTATCAATCCTCCATTCCTAGTTGTCTCGAATAAAGATCTCTGGCCAAAGTTTTCTCATCACTTTGACTCTAAAGAGACCTTCGTTCACTTAGTTGATTCACTGGAAATCAAGGATCTTGAAAAAACGTTAAGAGAGCTCCCTGACGTTAAGGCAATTGTGGGAATCGGTGGCGGTGTCGCAATCGATGTAGCAAAATACTTTGCGTGGCGTAAAAACTTGCCTTTATTCCAATGTCCAACTTCCATGTCGGTAAACGCTCCATTTGGTCACAGATCAGCAGTGCGTGATAACGGAATTCTTAAATATGTTGGCTATGCCATCCCCGAGATGGTCTACGTAGATTTTGACGTCATTCAAAGCGCACCCGAATACATCAATCGTTCTGGTGTTGGTGACATTGTTTGCTATTACACAGCTAAATGGGATTGGGAATTTGCAACAAAAACTGGAAAATGTGAAAAGAAGTGGCCCTACGACCAGTATTGGGTTGATCAAGCATCTGAAGTTCTTAACTCAGTTCTCAACGCTACTTCGGATATCAAGGCTGTTAATGACAAGGGCGTGCAAACACTGATGAATGCTTTGCGCTGGGGTGGGGCAGCTTTTAACAACACTGGCTGGAACCCACGACCTATCGAGGGTTCAGAGCACACCTTGTTCTACTCTCTGGAGCATCTGATTCATAAACCATTTTTGCACGGTCAAATAGTTTCTCTCGGAGTGGTCATCATGAGCTTCCTGCAAAACAATGATCCTAAATTCATCAAAGACAAGTTAGATGCAATGGGTGTTGCTTATCAGCCAGAGGACATGGACATTACATGGACAGATGTTAGAAATGGGTTGATGCACATGATTGATTACTCAAAAGAGTCGAAAAACTTGTGGTACACGATTGCAACGGAGACTCAAATCTCGAATAAGCAATTAGATGAAATCGAAGCGTGGGTTAAGGGTTAGAATCTCAGTACCTTTAACCTAAGGAATCCCATGAAACCCGATGATCGTCTTCAAGAGATTCTAAACATCGTTAACGATGAAGCACGGGTTCTCATCTCTGATCTGACCAAAGTCTTGAAAGTTTCAGAGATGACAATTCGTCGAGACATTGAGCATTTGTCTCGATTAGGTTTGCTCCGGCGCGAAAAGGGTTATGCAATAAAAGGTGTTAGCGGGTCTTTTGAACCTGCTTTTGCTATTAGAAGTGAAATTGCTTCCAAAGCAAAGAACGATATTGCTAAGTATGTGGCCACTTTGATCAACGATAGAGAAACTATTGTTCTAGATGGAGGCTCGACAGGAGTTGCAATTGCAAAACAATTGGCGGAGCGCGAGTTAACTGTTTGTGCTTTAAGTTTTCGAGTCGCAGATGTTTTGCGTGCCGCTCCCAAGGTTCAGCTAATGGTTATCGGTGGCTTTGTTCGAAAGGGAGAAGAGTCTCTGATTGGGCCTGCAGCCCTTGAAACTTTGAGAAACTATCATTTTGATCAGATGATTATGACCGCTTCGGGATTAGAACCGACATATGGTCTGACCGAATGGAACTCAGATGATGCCATGATTAAGCGAGCAGCTCACCATGCATCAACTCGAACTATTGTTGCAGCCGATTCATCTAAATTTGGCGTGAAAGCATTTGGCAAAGTTTGTGAATTAAAAGAAATTTCAATCTTAGTTACAGATAGTGGAATTGATAAAAGTTATAGAGAGCATTTCCGTAAGGCTGGAATTGATTTAAGAGTAACCAAGTAACGACATGTCAAAGTTCATCGGAATCGATATTGGTGGCACAGGAACACGTTTAGTCGTGGCAGATGAAAAATATGAGGTACACCAAGAATTCAAAATCACAACTTCAAGTTTTTCTGCATCCTCGCCAGTAGAGTCAGTCTCACTTCTTGCTGAATGGATTTCAAAAAACGTTGTTGATTTAGAATCGATAGCAACAATTGGAATTGGTTCGACAGGACCAGTAAATCTGGTTACTGGCGTCATTGATAATCCAGATACATTGCCCCAGTTCTCGGGAATAGATTTAGGTGGCCAACTTTCAAAATTACTTAATCGAGAAGTCTGGATTGATAATGATGCAAACGCTGCGGGTTTATCGGAAGCAATTATCGGTGCTGGAAAAAACTTTTCATCAGTTCTTTGCGTAACTATTGGTACAGGGTTGGGTGTTTCACTATTTAAAGATGGCAGGCCAATTCGTGCTCTCGATGGTCAGCATCCAGAGGGCGGTCATATTTCTGTTCCAAATATTTCTGCGCCTTGTTACTGCGGTCTAGATTCATGTTGGGAAATGAGTGCCTCACGTCTGGCACTAGAAGGAATTGCAAAATCTAGATCTGAATTTGTTTTAGTTGACGGTCGCTGTGATTTTTCCAAGCTGTCTGATAGAACTTGGCAGGAATTTGCCCATCGAGTTGCTGATGGACTGGTTACACATTTAGTGATTTCAAGACCCGATGTAGTTGTCATTTGTGGCTCTATCGTAGATAAATGGAGTTTTTTCAAAAACCACCTAGTTGAACGACTAAATTCACATCGAGGTTTCAGCGAAACAAAGAACATCCAAGCTTCTACGGTAGGAGATATCTCTGGAGCGATAGGTGCAACTATGTTGGCTAGCAACAAGATTGGTAAAGGCGCACGCCCATAATGAAAATTGAAAAGTTAAAGCTTCCTGAAACTACAAATAAAGTCGCACTTGTTTCTGTTGCTCATGCTGACGATTTGTTACTTTTTTGTGGTGGAGGGGTTGCTGCCCTAACAGAGTTTGGTTGGAAAGTTACAGTTGTAAGAGCCACTAACGATCGGTGGGATAGCTTCGGATTAAGTGAAAGCGAAACTATTGAGGCGAATACCAAAGAGTTCAATCTGGCAATGGCGCATCTTGGTATCAGCAGAGTAATTGAATTGAACTTAGATACCGATCAACTTGGAGATTATTCAGAAGTTAGTTTAAGGTCAAAATACATAGACATAATTCGTGATGTGCAACCATATTTGGTGATTACTTTTGATCCCGATTCGTACCTTTACGAAGACAATGAAGATCATAGAAAAGTTGCTGTTTCGATGGCAGAGGCAATGTGGACTTCTGGATTTGATAAACATCCAGGATCTGCATCAGGTGGAGTTAAGCCCTTTTTGCCTGTCGCGCGTTGGTATTTTGGTAGAGAAGTTGCAAAACCAACTCATCAACTAGATGTGACTTCATATATTGATAAATTGACTGCGGCAACATCATTGCACAGGACAATGCTTATCAATATGGCGAGACAGTGGTGGCTTAAAGGACGTACGGCAGGAGTTTCACTCGATGAATTCTTTCAAAGTGTGAATAGTGATGTGCGGTTTTTTGCTGAAATGATCGTTCGACGATCGCGTGAAAAGAATTCGAAATCTAAGAAATACTCTGAGATTTACAGAGTAATTGATGATGCCAACGTGGTATCTACTTTAAGTAAGATGGGGGAGAAGTAAATGTTTCAGGCTCAGGGCTCAAATGTTGAGTACGGTTCGAGTATTTGTTCCACTTATCTTAATTCTTTAGGTGATTACATACTGATTACTCACAAAGAGCCTTGGGAGCTCATCCAGAAAAATGTAACTAATCAACCTAAGTTCATTGTTGGAGCCAAAGAGTTATCGAAAAAATACCTGGATGATTTGGCAAATGAAGTTCCTGGTGTGCATGTGGTTGGCTTAGGTGGCGGATCTGCCATGGATACAGCCAAGTGGGTACATTGGCGCCGCCAACTGCCGTTAACTTTGATTCCTTCAATTCCATCTGTCGATGCATGTTTTACTCGCATGAGCGCTCTGCGAGAACAAGGCGGAGTTATCTATGACGGTGACGCCGTCCCAGATCTTGTCTTAGTTGATTTTGATTTGTTTAGAGCTGCACCTATATCA
>JBEAYI010000031.1:0-6817 GCA_041159375.1 Actinomycetota bacterium | reverse complement strand
CGTTATTTTTTCAAACACCTGTGAAAAAACTGGCCATCATCATTATCAATTGGAACAGCCTGGAGCTGACAACCGACACCCTGAATGCCTTGAAGCGGTGTAGCTTCAAAGATTTTGATGTGGTGCTGGTCGATAACGGGTCCAATGACGGATCTGGAGAAACACTCCGACAGCATTTCAATGAGGTTAGTCATATCGCCTCTCCTGTAAACTTAGGGTTTACCGGTGGAAATAACTTGGGCATGCAATTTGCGTTGGATAAAGGGTATCCATATCTCATGATGTTGAACAATGATGTGGATGTAGAGCCAGGTTTTTTAGAGCCCTTGTTCAGCCTGATGGATGCAGATCAAACCATGGGGGGCATTCAACCCCTGATCATGTTTCACCACGACCGCTCACTGGTTTGGATAACAAAGTTAAAGACAATGTTCTTTCAAACTCGGGCGTATCTCAATTTGTTCAATCATATGTTTCTGTGATCAATCAAATGCTGCCCGGTTATTTACGCGAAGGAAAGAAATATCTGACTGTTGCCATCGGCTGCACAGGTGGAAGGCATCGAAGTGTTTCCGTTGCACGTGAAATCGCAGCTCAACTAGATGGCGAACGCGATGGGTTTTCAGTTAGTGCACACGCTTCACATCGAGATGTTGGACGGGAATGAGTTCTGAAATTAATCCTCGTGTGATCTCTTTAGGCGGGGGACATGGTTTAGCCGCGACGCTATCTGCAGTTCGCAGAATCACTTCAGAGATAACGGCCATTGTTACCGTTGCAGATAATGGTGGATCAAGTGGGCGTTTGCGCGATGAATTCCCAATATTTCCTCCAGGAGATTTGAGAATGGCGTTGGCAGCATTGTGTGGCGATGATCAGTGGGGAAGAAGTTGGGCTGAAATTTTGCAATATAGATTTACAAGCGACGGTCCGCTTAATGGTCACGCAGTAGGCAATCTTTTATTAGCAGCTTTGTGGGATAAAGATGTAGATCCTGTGCAAGGTCTAGACCGAGTGGCCGAGTTGTTAAAAGTTGTGGGCAGAGTTTTACCAATGGCTTCAGTTCCATTGGATATTGAAGCAACCTTCGATGATGCAGGAACACTGCATCATGTCCGAGGTCAGGTAGAAGTTGCTACTGCACGCGGTATGTTGAAATCCCTACACTTGGTTCCTGAAAACCCAACAGCGCTACCTTCTGCTTTGAAAGCAATTGATGAGGCAGAGTGGATAACAGTAGGACCGGGTTCATGGTTTTCTAGTGTTCTTCCACATTTTTTGGTTGGACAGCAGTTAAACGCACTAGAGAAAAGTGCAGCGAAAAAAATAATCATTCTCAATCTTGATTCGCATCCTGAAGCAAAAGCTGATGAGTTCGCCGGATACACACCCATAGAACATCTACAGATGCTCCGTGAATATGCACCGACCATGAAAATTGATCATGTGTTAGTTGATCAGTATGAATTAGGTGATAGTCAGAGGCTTCAACTACTTGTTGAGAGTTTTGGGGGCACATTACACGTGGCAGATCTGCGAAAATCTCCAGGAAGTCTTCATCACGATGTTGAAAAATTAACTTCTGTTTTGAGCCACATCATGGGCCAATCTTTGGTTGGATAAGCACATGGCAATGACATCAGCAGTAAAAGATGAACTCAGTCGCTTGGCTATTACCAAACCGTGTTGCCGAAAAGCAGAAGTTTCATCCCTCCTACGTTTCGCCGGTGGATTACATATTGCAGCCGGCAAGATTGTGATTGAAGTCGAACTAGACACAGCACAGAGTGCTCGACGTTTGCGTAAAGACATTTCAGATATTTATGGTCACGAGAGTGATTTAGCGGTTCTATCATCAAGTGGTTTGCGAAAAGGTTCGCGCTATGTTGTCCGCGTTATTAATGAAGGCGAAGCATTAGCTCGCCAAACTGGTTTAGTTGACGCTAACTCCAGGCCAGTTCGCGGTCTTCCTCCTCAAGTTGTTTCAGCCGCCATTTGTGATTCAGAAGCAGCTTGGCGCGGTGCCTTCATTGCTCATGGTTCACTTACCGAACCAGGACGATCATCATCACTTGAAATTACATGTCCAGGACCAGAGGCGGCACTTGCATTAGTTGGTGCAGCACGCCGATTGGGAATTGTGGCCAAAGCGCGAGAGGTTCGCGGTGTTGATCGTGTTGTTATACGAGATGGCGATGCCATCGGTGTATTACTTACACGTTTGGGCGCACACGAAAGCGTTCTAGCATGGGAAGAACGTCGCATGCGCAGAGAAGTTCGCGCTACAGCAAATCGTTTAGCAAACTTTGATGATGCAAACTTACGTCGTTCTGCGCGAGCTGCAGTCGCTGCATCTGCGCGTGTAGCGCGCGCTATGGAAATTCTTGGTCCTACGATTCCGGATCATTTAAAAGAGGCTGGCGAGTTACGCATTAGTCATGGTCAAGCAAGTTTGGAAGAGTTGGGTTCTCTTGCAGTTCCTCCGATGACTAAAGATGCTATTGCTGGAAGAATTCGTCGCTTATTAGCGATGGCAGATAAACGCGCAGCAGAATTAGGAATTCCTGATACTGAAGCTGGCTTATCTCCGGATTTGTTGAATTAATCACGCACAATACGTCGCACAAGAACTCTACTTTTAAGTAACTAAGCTCTCCTGATAGAGTTCGCTCATACCCCAGCGTTGTGGTGCATGAGGTCCATTTTTCAAGGACCGCCTTAAGAGGGCTCTCATAAGAGCCCAAGACGAGCGAGGATTACAGATGATTAACGTTGGAATTAATGGATTTGGTCGCATTGGCAGAAACTTCTTTCGCGCTAGCCTTACAAATCCAAATATAAACATTGTTGGAATTAACGATCTCACAGACAACGCCACACTCGCCCATCTTTTAAAGTATGACTCAATCTTGGGTCGTCTTGGTTTGGAAGTTTCACACACGGCAGACACACTTACCGTTGGTGGCAAAACAATAAAAGTTTTCGCAGAGCGCGACCCAGCAAATCTTCCGTGGAAAGCTGTTGGGGCAGATGTTGTTGTCGAATCAACAGGAATTTTCACCAAGGCAGCGGATGCACAGAAGCACATAACAGCCGGAGCTAAGAAAGTTATTATTTCAGCACCAGCAACAGATGAAGACATCACCATTGTTATGGGCGTTAACCACGAAAAATACGACCCAGCCTCACACAACATTATTTCTAATGCATCGTGCACAACAAACTGCCTAGCTCCTATGGCTAAAGTTCTCAACGATAACTTTGGAATTGTTCGCGGTTTAATGACAACTGTCCACGCCTATACAAATGATCAGGTTATTTTGGATTTCCCACACAAAGACCTGCGTCGTGCGCGTGCAGCTGCAACAAACATCATTCCTACATCTACAGGAGCTGCAAAAGCAATCAGCTTGGTTCTTCCAGAACTCAAGGGCAAGCTTGATGGATACGCGCTTCGCGTTCCAGTTCCAACAGGTTCAGTGGTAGATCTTTCAGTAGAACTCTCTAAGGAAGTGAGCGCTGCAGACATTAACGCTGCGCTTAAAAAAGGTGCAGAAGGTCCACTAAAGGGTTTCATGACCTATACAGAAGATCCAATAGTTTCTTCCGACATAGTTACTGATCCATCCTCTTGCATCGTTGATGCTGGCTTAACAAAGGTGATTGGAACAACTGCAAAGGTTGTTGGTTGGTATGACAACGAATGGGGTTATTCAAACCGACTCGTTGACTTAATTACGTACGTTGGTAAAACGCTGTAATGAATTCACTTGCTTCACTTGATGTAGCAGGTAAGCGCGTTTTCCTTCGTTGTGATCTCAACGTTCCACTAAAGAATGGCGAGATTACTGATGATGGTCGTATTCGAGCATCCTTGCCAACTATTCAAAACCTTTTGGAACGTGGAGCCTCCCTTGTTATCGGCGCTCATCTAGGTCGTCCAAAGGGAGAAGTTAAGCCGGAGTTATCGTTGCAACCAATTGCAAAACGATTGGCAGAACTTCTTGCACAACCAGTGGATTTCATCAATGCGGGTGCGGCCAAGGTTTTATTGCTTGAGAATCTTCGTTTTAGCGAAGCTGAAACCAGCAAAGATGATGCGCAACGTAAAGTATTTGCTCAGCAATTAGCACAGTTAGCCGATGCTTATGTCGGCGATGGGTTTGGGGCTGTTCACCGCAAGCATGCTTCTGTTTATGATCTACCTGCACTGTTGCCTAATGCACCAGGTTTTCTAATTCAAGCTGAAGTAGAAGTTCTTAAGAAACTAACAGAATCACCACAACGCCCATATGGCGTCGTACTTGGTGGAGCAAAGGTGTCAGATAAAATCGGTGTCATTGCTAATTTGCTTTCAAAAGTTGATGTTATGGCTATTGGTGGTGGAATGGTATTCACATTCTTGGCAGCCACAGGAAAAGAAATTGGTTCTTCACTCGTTGAAACAGATTTAATTCCAACAGTTAAGGAACTGATCGCAGAAGCGCAACGCAAAGGCGTGAACCTTGTTCTACCAACTGACATTGTCGTTGCCGCAGAATTCAAGCAAGATTCTGCACCTACTTTGGTTTATGCCGACAGAATTCCAGCCAATCAGATGGGCTTAGATATTGGCCCTGAATCTGCAGCACTCTTTGCCGCGGAGATAAAAAAATGTAAGACAGTTTTCTGGAATGGGCCGATGGGAGTCTTTGAATTTCCTAATTTTGCTCACGGGACAAAGGTCATTGCACAAGCGCTCACTGAAGTAGACGGAATCTCCGTTGTTGGTGGGGGAGACTCGGCCGCTGCGGTTCGAGCATTAGGCTTTAAGGATTCTGACTTCGGTTATATTTCAACCGGTGGCGGAGCATCCCTTGAATACCTCGAAGGCAAAATACTTCCTGGCCTACAGGCTCTGGGACTCTAACTTCACAACACGGAAAGCTGGTTGAAATAAATGCGCAAACCTTTGATGGCAGGTAATTGGAAGATGAACCTGAATCATCTTGAGGCAATTGCTGTTGCGCAAAAACTTGTTTACAGCCTTGAAGATAAAGACTATGACGCAGTCGATATTGCTGTAATTCCTCCTTTTACTGATATTCGCTCGATTCAAACTCTTGTAGATGGTGATCGTCTACGACTGTTATACGGTGCTCAAGATGTATCTCCTGAAGCAAGCGGGGCATTTACTGGAGATATCTCTGGATCAATGTTGGCCAAACTTGGATGTACTTTTGTAGTCATTGGCCATAGTGAAAGACGAGCAATTCATAATGAAGATGATGCACTCATAAATCGTAAGATTAAAGCGGCTCTTACCAATGAGTTAACTCCGATATTTTGTGTTGGAGAAGAGCTATCAATTCGCGAAGCAGGAACACATGTAAGCCATGTTGTAAGGCAGATCCGTGCTGGCTTAGAAGGTTTTCACAAACCTGATCTTAAAAAGATTGTCATTGCCTACGAACCTGTGTGGGCAATTGGTACAGGAAAAACTGCAACGCCAGAAGATGCCGAGGAAGTATGCGCAGCTATTCGAGATGAGATCGAATCTATTGGCAGCGCTGAAATAGCAGCCAATATGCGAATCCTCTATGGGGGTTCAGTAAAGTCATCGAACATTGTTGAGATCATGAAAAAAGAGAATGTAGACGGTGCCTTAATAGGCGGTGCAAGTCTGGATCCTGAAGAACTAGCCAAAATCGCTAAGTTCTACGCTGCTTCGTAAGTAGGTATCAGGCAGATTTAGCAGGTATCCTTATCCACCTGCCCGCACATTCGGGCCTTCCGAGCAGAACAAGGAGTTCGTTTCCCGTGAAGTTAGCACTCTCAATCATTCTGGTTCTTACCAGCGTACTTATGATTCTCCTCGTTCTTTTGCATAAAGGAAAAGGCGCAGGCCTATCTGATCTTTTCGGTGGCGGCATCTCTTCTAACTATGGTGGATCTTCCGTTGTAGAAAAGAATCTCGATCGCATCACTATCGTTGTTGGTGGTTTGTGGTTCGCGGGTGTGGTCGCTTTAAGTTTAGTTTTAAAATAATTCTTACTTTCTAATCGATAGGAGTACTTCATGGCAAGTGCAATTCGCGGTAGTCGCGTTGGTGCAGGCCCAATGGGTGAAGCAGAGCGCGGAGAAGCGATTGCTCGTTCTCATGTGTCGTACTGGTGTTCAAATGGCCACGAAGTTCGTCCATCATTTGCTGAAGAAGAGAGCGTAGTTATTCCGGCTGAATGGGATTGCCCTAAGTGCGGATTCCCAGCAGGTCGCGATAAAGCTAATCCACCTAGCCCAATTAAGAATGAGCCGTACAAGACTCACTTGGCTTACGTTAAAGAACGCCGCAGTGATGCAGAAGGCGCAAAGATTCTGGATGAAGCGCTACGTAAATTACGCGGAGATGATTAAAGCTTTTTAGCAATATCTAGTAGTTGCTTAATTCCTTCAGGGCGATCCAATAAATGCAACCGCATCGTTTTAAGACCACGTTTCTCTAGTGCATTTTGATCGCCAATAGATTGCGCCATGATGAGAGTTCCAAAGCTGAACTTCTTGCCCGGAATTTCATAATCTTTTGCAAAACCTGCATCCTGATACATTCTATAACCATCTACAGCATCTTCTATATTTTGAAAAGATATAATAGATCTTACTGGGTCTTCTCCATCTCTTGCCACTGTAATCATATAGTGACCAATTTTCCTGTCTTTGGCATCCTGCAAATATTTATTTATTATGTCAGAGTGTGATGGATTTAATTCATTCATTTATTTAGTGCTCCTATTATCTTTTACATTTAGCCTAAGAGTTTTTACTTCATGAGACCCGAGCG
>JBEAYI010000030.1:0-11946 GCA_041159375.1 Actinomycetota bacterium | reverse complement strand
TCGCGTTGTTGAACTTGTTGGGCAAACTGCTGAACTTCGATTTAGACAAGTTCTTGCTACTGCTGCAGGTACGCCATCTGCTGCGCCAATCGACCCAGCTGCAACTCCTGCAGCCGCCGTTACACCAGAAATCAATGCGCAATTCGCGGCGCTAGATTGCACAAATCCTGCGAATCTACAGGGCAGCGGTTCTGATAATGCTGACGCTCCAATCGTTGCGTGCGATCGAAATGGTGGAGCAAAGTACATCTTGGATAAAGCAGAAGTTCTTGGACGTCAAGTATCTGAAGCAACTGCAGGCATCGATCAGCAAGGCGGAAACGCTTGGTTTGTTTCTTTAGTTTTCGATGGTGAAGGTACAAAAGCATTTGCCGACATCACAGCTCGCGTTACTTCATTGCCAAGTCCACAAAATCAAGTTGCAATCGTTCTAGATGGTTTAGTTGTTTCTGCTCCACGAATCAATGAAGCAATTCCTTCAGGTAATGCACAAATTACCGGTTCATTCACTCAGCTAGAAGCTCAAGATTTGGCGAACGTGCTCAAATACGGTGCGTTGCCACTGGCTTTTGATCGTGGAGAAGTTCAACAGGTGTCTCCAACACTTGGCGCCGATCAGTTAGATGCAGGATTGCTAGCAGGTCTTCTAGGTCTGATACTTATTTTCCTTTACTCAGTGTTGTACTACCGCGGTTTAGGACTAGTTTCTATTGGTTCCTTAATAGTCGCAGGCGCACTTGTGTACATGGCTTTCCTTCTACTTGGTAAGTGGATTGGATTTACTCTCACTCTGGCCGGTATCGCCGGAGCAATCGTTGCAATTGGTATTACGGCTGACTCATTCATCGTTTACTTCGAACGTATTCGAGACGAAGTTCGAGATGGTCGATCATTGCGATCAGCAGTTGAAACTGGTTGGACCAAAGCACGACGTACAATCGTTGTAGCCGACTTTGTTTCAATTATCTCTGCAATTCTTTTGTATCTCTTTGCAGTAGGTGGTGTGCGTGGATTCGCATTCACACTTGGATTAACAACTCTTGTGGATCTAATTGTTGTGTTCTTCTTCACCAAGCCACTCACCGTATTTTTGGCAAAACTGAAATTCTTCAACTCTGGTCACGCTCTCTCGGGCGTATCGGCCAAGAGTTTCGGTAACTCATCTCAATTAACAAAGGAGGCATAAGCCATGTCTAAGTTCTCAGGATTAGGCGCTCGTTTGCATTCAGGTGAAACCTCAATTGATTACATTGGTAAGCGCCGTCGCTGGTATGCGGTTTCAGGACTTCTCGTAATTGCTTCTATCGCTGCACTTTCTTTGCAAGGTTTGCATCTTGGAATTGAATTCAAGGGTGGTTCCTCTTATACGATCACTAAATCTGGAGGAACTATTGCCCAAGCAGAAAGCGCTTTAACTTCTGCCGGCATAACTGGTGAAAAAATTATTCAGCAGGTTGGTAATGACAAGATTCGCGTGCAAACAGGATCTCTGAGTGCAGAACAATCCAATGCAGTAGAAGACGCTCTTGCTTCAACTTTTGGAGTAAGTGTTGAAGCAATCGATACTCAGATTATTGGACCTTCATGGGGTAAAGAAATTACCCGTAAAGCGCTTTATGGTTTGGTCGGATTCTTAATCGTTGTAATCCTCTATCTCGCGATGGCATTCGAGCCAAAAATGGCGCTGGCAGCAATCGTTGCCGTAGTTCACGATGTTTTCATTACAGTTGGAATTTATGCACTGGTTGGCTTTGATGTTACTCCCGCCACCGTTATTGGATTCTTAACAATTTTGGGTTATTCGCTCTATGACACGGTCGTTGTCTTCGATCGCGTTCGAGAAAACACTCGATCAATCACTTCAACATCGAAAATGACATATTCACAGGCTGCCAATCTGGCAATCAACCAGACTGTCATTCGATCAATTAATACAACCATCGTTGCCTTGCTTCCAGTTGGTTCGATTCTTTTTGTTGGCGCAGGACTTCTTGGTGCGGGAACATTAAAGGATTTATCTCTCGCTCTCTTCATTGGTCTGGCAACAGGTGCGTATTCATCAATCTTTATTGCGACACCATTGCTAGCAGCAATGCGTGAACGTGAACCAGCAATGAAGGCACTTGCTAAGCGCATTAATGCACGTGGAGGATCAACAGTAGTAGCGACAGTTGGTTCATCAGTTGCTGAGGCGAGCAATGAAAAACGCGGTCCTCGCAATCAACCAAAACGGAAAGGTCGCAAGTAACTTTATTTGCGTCCCAGATGGACACACTCTTACAACCTCTGATCAGCTCCTTACAGGAGCATGATTCGAAGGCTGATGTTGTAAAGGTTGAGCGCGCTTACGAAGTTGCAAAGACAGCCCATAGTGGTCAACTCCGTAAATCAGGGGATGAATACATAACTCATCCAGTTGCCGTTGCGCACATACTTTCCGAGCTCGGTTTAAATGATTCAACAATCATCGCGGCCTTATTGCATGACACTGTGGAAGATACGCCGTATTCACTTGCACAACTTAAAAGTGATTTCGGAGATGAAATTTCATCCCTTGTAGATGGTGTAACCAAGTTAGATAAGTTGAGTTACGGACCAACGGCAGAAGCAGAAACTGTTCGCAAGATGGTTGTTGCAATGTCTCGGGATATTCGAGTTTTGGTTATTAAATTAGCGGATCGCTTACACAATGCTCGAACATGGAAGTATGTAGATCCCCAGAGCGCTGAACGCAAAGCGCGCGAAACCTTAGATATTTATGCTCCACTTGCTCATCGTTTGGGAATGAATGCGATCAAGTGGGAGTTAGAGGATCTTTCATTCGCCGTACTGGAACCAAAAAAGTTTGACGAAATCTCCCGATTAGTTGCTGAGCGCAGTCCTTCTAGAGATGCGTTAACTGCTGAAGTGATCAAAACAGTTGAAGAAGATCTAGCTAAAGATAGCGTTGAGGCGACAGTTACCGGTCGCAAGAAGCATTTCTTCAGCGTTTATCAAAAGATGGTTGTTCGCGGGCGAGATTTCAATGACATTTATGACCTAGTAGGCATACGAGTATTAGTAAATGATGTGAAGGATTGTTATGCAGTTCTAGGATCAATCCACGCAAGATGGTCACCGGTTCCTGGACGTTTTAAAGATTACATAGCTATGCCAAAGTTCAACTTGTATCAATCCCTGCACACAACTGTTATCGGCCCCGATGGCAAGGCGATTGAAATTCAAATCCGCACTTTTGAAATGCATTCTCGCGCTGAGTTCGGAATTGCCGCTCACTGGAAATACAAGCACGGCACAGATACAAACTCGTCTTCACCGCAGATGTTGTGGTTACGCCAACTCCATGAATGGCAAAAGGAGACAGAAGACCCATCTGAATTCCTAGAAGCACTCCGTTTTGATTTAGGTACACCTGAAGTTTTCGTCTTTACTCCCAAGGGCAGTGTTGTTGCGCTGCCGGGTGGATCAACTCCAGTTGATTTTGCTTATTCAGTGCATACAGATGTTGGCAATAGATGTGCGGGCGCAAAAATCAATGGTCGCTTAGTTCCACTAGATACTCGACTTAATAATGGCGATGTAGTTGAAGTTGTAACGAACAAGAGTGATTCTGCCGCGCCATCTCGAGACTGGTTAAATTTTGTAAAGAGTCCTCGGGCTAGGTCAAAGATCAAGGCTTGGTTTAGCAAGGAACGTCGCGAAGAAGCAATTGAAGCTGGTCGCGAATCAATTGCACGACAAATGCGCAAAGCAGGGCTGCCTCTACAGAAGATCTTTGCGGGACATGCATTGTTAGAACTAGCGCACGAATTGAGATATCCAGATATTTCAGCGTTGTATTCAGCAGTTGGTGATGGACATGTTTCTGCTGCTGCCATCATCGATAAATTAGTTCTCTTTATGGGTGTGGAAGATTCACATCCCGAACCAACGATGGATTTCATTCCTGGGGGAGCACCTGTTGCTAAACGTTCAAGTAGCGCTATAAAAGTTGAAGGTATTGATGATGTACTCGTGAAGCTTGCGCGTTGTTGCACCCCAGTTCCAGGAGATCCAATTATGGGTTTTATTACTCGAGGTAGTGGAATTTCGGTGCACCGAACTGATTGCGTAAACGCAGATGACCTGCGACTACATCAGAGTGATCGCATCGTTGGCGTTAAATGGCTTGATGGAGCATCAAGTTTATTCTTGGTTAATATTCAAGTGGAAGCACTCGATCGAGCACGCTTGCTTGCTGATGTAACCAGAACGCTATCTGAGCAGCAGGTAAATATTTTAAGCGCAGCGGTAAGCACGACAAAGGACAGAGTCGCTATATCTAGATTCACATTTGAAATGGCTGATGCAACGCACTTAGATGCTGTGCTAACAGCCGTGCGTTCAATTGAAGGTGTGTACGACGTTTACCGCACTACAAACAATTAATTAAATTCAGCTAGTGATTTCTGTGCTTCTTCAAGCCAGGTACGTCTAGCAGCTGCAGATTCCAAGGCTTCGGTGGCTTTCTTCGCATTGCCAGCACTCGTTGCTTTCGCTGCGATCTTCTCGTAATTATCGATTGCACCCTGAAGTTGAGCAACAACTTCTGCAGCGCGTGCTTTAGCTGCAGGATCTGTTTTACGCCATATCTCTGCTTCCGCTGATTTGATCGCTTCTTCCACTTTGCTTACACGAGCATCAAGGGCTGCGCGCTTATCGCGATTAGTCATTCCTATTTTTTCCCATGAGCGAGCAAGATCTCTGAATTTATTCTTTGCATCTTTAACATCTGTAAATGGCACTAGGGCTTCAATTTGAACAATGAGTTCTTCGCGCTTCGCTAGGTTGGCAGTCATTGTAACTTCGCGCTTTTCTAGATCAGCACCCTTTGCTTGGAAGAATTGATCCTGTGCTTTTTTGAATCTTGCCCAAAGTTTTGCATCATCAGATGGCTTACCGCGACCTGCCGCTTTCCATTGATCCATGAGTGACTTGTAAGCCTTAGCTGTTGCTACCCAATCCGTTGAAGTCGCGAGCTTCTCAGCTTCGGCAACTAAATTCTTCTTGGCATCTGTTACGACTGATGTTGTAGCTTCGAGATTGGCGAAATGTGTGCGACGACGCTTATCGCCAGACGAGGTGCAGACTTCCACTCAGTTAGTAATTCCTTAAGGCGATCACCTGTGGTTTTCCAACTCTCTGAAAGCGCAAGAGATTCAGCTTCTGAAACAATTTTTTCTTTTTCAACAAGAACTTGTGCGCGCTTTGCACTTTTCTCAGCTTCGGCAGCAGCCTTCTTCGCTTCATAGGCACCGCGATGTCCTTCGATGAGTGGTTCTAGTTGGTCTACCGAGTTAGCAAGAGCTTCAAGGTCGCCCACTGCATTTATTTCTTTAACTTGGTCACGCAATTTTTTAACGGATGCAAGGGCATCAGATGGAACCATGGCACCACTCGTAATTCGCGCGGCAAGGAGAGCAATTTCAGAAGCAACTGCTTCGAACTTTCGCACAAAATAAGCAAGAGCTTCTTCAGCACTCTTGCCTGGATATGAACCCACTGCTTTATCGCCAGTTGAAGTTTTTACAAAGACCGTTCCATCAGGAGCCACGTATCCAAATTTGGCTGGATCACCAATTAATGCAGATGCTGCAGAAGTTGGAATTGAAATAGATGTTGGATTGATGTCGGACATGGTCTTCCCTTCAGCGCGTTAATCGATTTCGATCTTCGCTATTGGACCAATTCTTAAATCTCTTCAATTCTTTGATTAAGGAGCTTCAAATCGAGTTGGTCAGGCGGCTTGGTGAAGGTAAAAGGTACCCTGTACCCATGAGCGCGGCGAAATTTCCCGCGTAGCAAGCTCCATAAATAGGCGTAGCTGAAGGGAAATCACCGTGTTCATCACCTCCTTTGCTGCCCCGATGTTTGCAACCAATTGCTGGATCATCGCCGACAAACCTGGAGGTGAATGTGTCATTGTCGATCCTGGAATGCCTGATGTGTCCGACACAGTTGCAATGGTTTTAAGTGAGCACAAATTAAAACCCGTTGCTGCAATCATCACTCACGGTCATTTGGATCATACTTTTTCAATTGTTCCGGTTGCCAACGGGTATGAGATTCCCGCCTACATTCATAGCGAAGATCGAGCCTTGTTATTGCACCCAGAACGGGCTCACGGTCCTGAATTTTTAGCGACATTAAGCGCAATGGACTTTTCCGAACCCAGCGATGTACGAGAATTGCGGCATGGAGCTGAAGTTGAAATGCTAGGCATGAAATTTCAAGCAATTCATGCCCCGGGTCATACTCGAGGTTCTCTCATGTTTAAGGTAAATGAAGAGGTTCTGATAAGTGGTGACGTTTTATTTGCAGGAGCAATTGGAAGAACGGATTTACCTTCGGGCTCTGCTCAATCAATGCAAGAAACTTTGATTAATAAGGTTTTAACACTCTCTGATGATCTTCGCGTATTGCCTGGACATGGCCCTGATACAAATATTGGACATGAAAGAAAAACAAATCCTTATCTCATTGATGCGGCCAAGAAATCAGGGAAACGATGAGTAAAAGAGATCAAATCCAAGCTCCTAAAGGTGTGAGTGAATACGTTCCACCACAATCAAGAAAATTCGAATCAGTAAGAGAAGCCCTTCTCAACCCAGCTAGAAATGCTGGTTATGAATTAATCGAGTTACCAGTTTTCGAAGATACAGAGTTGTTCACTCGAGGCGTTGGAGAATCAACCGATGTTGTATCTAAAGAAATGTACACATTTGAAGATCGCGGCGGACGCTCAATAACACTTCGCCCAGAAGGTACGGCCGGCGTAATGCGCGCAGTGATTGAACACGGTTTAGATCGTGGTCAGCTACCTGCAAAACTTTATTACAGCGGTGCTTTTTTTCGTGCTGAACGACCTCAAGCCGGTAGATATCGTCAGTTCTATCAAGTTGGTATTGAAGCGATCGGAATCCAAGATAGTGCGTTAGATGCTGAAGTAATTGCAATTGCCGATGCAGGATTTAAAGCGATCGGCTTAAAGAGATATCGACTAGAAATCACTTCTTTAGGTGACGCTCAATCGCGAGCCAAACATCGAGTCGACTTGGTTTCGTATATTGAAAAATTGGAATTAGATGATGCCACGAAAAAACGTGCGGAAATCAATCCTCTTCGTCTCTTTGATGACAAGCGTGAAGAAGTAAAAAAACAGATGAACAAAGCCCCTTTACTCCTTGATTACTTGTCAGAGGAGTCACGAAAAGACTTTGAATCTGTACAAAAACACTTGAAGGCACTTGGCGTCGAGTTCACAGTCAATCCAAGGATGGTTCGAGGTTTGGATTATTACACCGGCACAACTTTTGAATTTGTTCACGAATTATTGGGTGCTCAATCAGGTATCGGTGGAGGTGGTCGGTATGACGGGCTTATGTCTGAACTTGGTGGACAAGAACTTTCAGGTATCGGCTTTGGCCTCGGTATCGATCGATGTGTATTAGCAGCAGATGCTGAAGGTATTTCCTTTGATCAAGAGTTCACATCAGATCTGTTTATTATCCCGCTTGGAGATGAGAGCAAAACTGCCGCATTAACTATTGCCCAGGAGTTAAGAAGTTCAGGTTTGCGCGTTGAAATATCTTTTGGTGATCGGGCCTTGAAAGGTTCGATGAAGGCCGCCGATAAGAGTGGCGCTGCTTATGTAATAGTTCTTGGTGATAGCGAAATTGCTAGCGGAGCCGTAGAACTCAAGGAGATGAGCACGGGCAAGACATCTTCGGTTACTCTTACCTCCTTGCCGAAACATCTTCAGAGCGTTTCTTCGAAGTAATTAACATTAGAAAAAGAGGCTGTTAAATGTTGCGCACTCACGGAGCTGGAACGCTTCGCGCCTCCCATGTGGGACAGAGCGTCACCCTTGCTGGATGGGTTTCCCGTCGCCGCGATCACGGTGGCGTTGCATTTATTGATTTTCGTGATTCAACAGGGTGGGTACAAGTAGTTATTCGCGATGAAAAAATTGCGGGAGCACTCCGCGCTGAATGGTGTTTAAAAATTACTGGTGAAGTTGTCGCAAGACCAGCTGGTAATGAAAATTCTGCAGTCCCAACTGGCGCCATTGAAATTATGGGCGATGACGTTGTTATTTTGAGCGAAGCAGCGGCACTTCCATTTCCAGTAGACAGTGGCGATGACGTAGAAATTTCGGAAGAAGTTCGATTGAAGTATCGCTATCTCGATCTTCGCCGTGAAGGACCGGCAGCGAATTTACGTTTGCGTTCAAAAGTTACTTCAACTATTCGCCGAGTAATGGAAGATGAAGCATTCTTAGAAATCGAAACTCCATATCTGACTCGATCAACTCCTGAAGGTGCTCGAGATTTCTTAGTACCTGTACGTCTTCAGCCAGGCAGTTGGTATGCACTTCCTCAATCCCCACAGCTGTTCAAGCAGTTGTTGATGGTTGCGGGTATGGAGAAGTACTACCAAATTGCTCGTTGTTTCAGAGATGAAGACTTCAGAGCCGATCGCCAACCAGAGTTTACTCAACTAGATATTGAGATGTCCTTTGTTGACCAAGAAGATATCTTGGCAGTGGCAGAAAAAATCTTGGTAAAGGTCTGGAAAGAAGTTCTTGATTATCAGATCGCTTTACCAATTCCTCGTATGACCTATCTCGATGCAATGGCTCGATACGGCTCAGACAAACCAGATTTACGTTTTGATCTAGAACTTGTGGATTGCACAGAATTTTTCAAAGACACTACCTTCAGAGTTTTCCAGGCTCCATATGTAGGCGCAGTTGTTATGCCAGGTGGTGCTGATTCGCCAAGACGGGAACTCGATGCTTGGCAAGATTGGGCGAAAGCTCGTGGTGCAAAAGGTCTCGCTTATATTCTTGTGGCAGCAGATGGCACACTCGGTGGACCAGTAGCAAAGAATTTAACTGAGAGTGAAGCCGCAAACATCGCTGCTCACGTTGGTGCAAAGCAAGGGGATGCAATCTTTTTTGCAGCAGGGGAGCGCACCGCTTCATTGAATTTACTTGGTGCTGTTCGCCTAGAAATTGGAAAGCGCTGCAACCTAATCGATAGCAATCGTTGGGAATTTGTCTGGATTGTTGATGCTCCGATGTTTGAACCAACTGATAACAACGGTTGGACCGCTGTGCATCACCCATTTACTGGTCCAAAGCCAGAGTATGCAAAGACATTCGCAAAAGATCCTGCAAGTGCGCTTGCTTACGCATACGACATCGTTCTTAATGGAACAGAACTAGGTGGCGGTTCTATCCGTATTCACGATCGTTCTATGCAAAAAGATGTATTCACAGTTATTGGTTTAAGTGATGAAGAAGCTGCAAGTAAATTTGGATTCTTACTTGAAGCCTTTAACTATGGCCCACCGCCACACGGTGGAATCGCACTTGGATTAGATAGATTATGCGCGCTACTTTCACATTCAGATTCAATTCGAGAAGTTATTGCGTTTCCTAAAACTGCCAGTGGTGGAGATCCGTTGACTGGCGCGCCAACTCCAATTACTCCCGCACAACGCAAAGAGAGCGGAATAGATGGGGCTCCAAAAGAGGGAGCCAAGTAAGGCAATCGGGTAGGCTCTCCTTGTAGGAGTTTCTAACTGCGCAATCAGAGGAGGACGTTATGGGCCCAGGCGGAATTGCAACAATTATTGCCGCGTCATCCCTTCTAGTAATTGCGATAGCAATTAGTTATGCCGTTATTCGTGTTGGACGTTTTATAGATGAAGCAAAAGCCTCCCTCAAGGCTGTTACCGAAGAAACAACTCCTCTTATAGAAGAAGTTCACACCACAGTTACTTTGGTCAATGGTCCACTACAAAGTTTTAATCGCATCACTAAGAATGTTGAAGACATTTCCGAGAAAATTACAAGTGCAACGACCGGACTAATCGATAAGAGCGGTCCGGCGTTAAAAGTTGCTGGAGCGCTAGTTACAGCAGCACAAATGGGCAAGAGTCGCACGAAGAAAAAGAAGAAGAAGGCTGAGTGATCCCCACAAGTGGAATCCGCCGAGATCCGTTCGCGCTGGCTGCGCTTCTTTGAATCTGATAACCGTGAAGGTTTACTGCACACAGTAGTTCCATCAGCTTCACTAATTGCTGATGACCCCAATTTGTTGCTCGTAAATGCTGGAATGGTTCCATTTAAACCTTATTTCCTTGGTGAAGTAACGCCACCATTTAAGCGTGCGACTTCGGTACAAAAATGCGTTCGAACATTAGATATCGATGAGGTTGGAAAAACCACTCGTCACGCTTCTTTTTTTCAGATGTGCGGAAACTTTTCTTTTGGGGATTATTTCAAAGAAGGTGCAATCGCATTGGCATGGGACCTATTAACTCGCCCTATTGCAGATGGTGGCTATGGTTTTCCGGAATCGAAGTTATGGGTAACTGTTTTTCACAGTGATGACGAAGCAGTTCAAATTTGGAATAAGAAAATTGGTATTCCATTAGAAAGAATTCAACGACGCGGCATGGAAGATAACTTCTGGTCGATGGGAGTCCCAGGTCCATGCGGACCATGCTCCGAAATTTATTACGACCGTGGACCTGATTACGGTATCGAAGGCGGACCAATCGCCGATGAGAATCGTTACATGGAAGTATGGAATTTGGTCTTCATGCAAAATGAACGAGGCGCTGGTTCTGGAAAAGATGATTTCCCAATTCTTGGAGAGTTGCCAGCGAAGAGCATTGATACTGGTCTTGGTCTAGAAAGAATGGCTGCACTATTGCAGGGCGTAGAAAATATCTATGAAATTGATACAACTGCACAAATCCTTAAGCGTGCCTCAGAGTTAACCGGCGTTAAGTATGGCAAGGATGAAAAATCAGATATTGCCTTGCGCGTTGTTGCCGATCACGCTCGCACGTCAGCGATGTTAATTGGTGATGGCGTAACGCCGGGCAATGAGGGCCGCGGATATGTTCTGCGCCGAATGATGCGTAGAACGATTCGTAATATGCGTTTACTTGGATCTGAAGATTCGATTATGAATGAGTTAACCAAGGCTGCAATCGGTGCAATGTCCCCTCAGTACCCTGAGCTCAAAATCGAAAGCGACCGTATTTTGGCCGTAACGAAAGCTGAAGAAGATACTTTCTTGCAAACATTAAAGAGCGGTACATCAATTTTTGAGGTTGAAAGTGCTGCAATCAAAAAAACAAAAGGAAGCAAGATTTCTGGAGATGCAGCCTTTAAATTGCACGATACATATGGTTTCCCATTTGATCTAACTTTAGAAATGGCACGCGAAGAAGGTTTAGAAGTTGATGAAGATGGCTTCCGACGCTTGATGAAAGAGCAACGTGATCGAGCTAAGGCTGACTCAAAAGCCAAGAAAAGCGGTCATACCGACGTAAGCGTCTATCGATCAATTGCTGATGCGAATGGGCTTACTGCATTCATTGGTTATACGCAGCAAGAGAGTGAGTCAATTATTAAAGCTCTGGTTAGTGATGGCACATCAGTGCAATCAGCAAAATCAGGCGATGACATTGAAGTGATATTGGACAGAACGCCTTTTTATGCCGAAGGTGGTGGCCAGTTAGCAGATGGTGGTTTGATCACTCTTGCTAATGGTGCGGTTATTGAAATTGATGATGTACAAACACCAGTACCAGGAATCAGCGTTCACCGCGGACGAGTTCGCAGCGGAAGTATTGAAGTTGGTAGTGCTGTATTGGCGCAGATAGATAATGAACGACGTGAAGCTATTTCGCGCGCCCACACCGCAACGCACATGGTTCACAAAGCTTTTCGCGAAATTCTTGGTGAAACAGCAACGCAGGCAGGATCAGAGAATTCACCAGGTCGCTTCAGATTCGATTTTCCTGCAACAGGGGCTGTGCCAGATTCAGTGTTAAACGAAGTTGAATCTCGAGTAAATACTTTGCTGCTAGATAATCTTGAAG